>DATAAP010000224.1:0-7473 GCA_036260035.1 Alphaproteobacteria bacterium
CGCGAGAACGGGCAGGTCCGGCTCGAGGTCTCCGACAACGGCCAGGGCATCAAGCGCCAGGCCATGCCCCACATCTTCGAGCCCTTCTTCACCTCTGCGGACGGCGCGCGCGGCGCGGGCCTGGGCCTGGCCATCGCCCGCGAGCTGGCCGAGCGCATGGACGGCCGGCTGACGGTCCGCTCCTCTCGCGGCTCCACGACGTTCCGGCTGACGCTGCCGGCATGACCGCGCGCCGGCTCGCCGCGATCGCCGCCGCCGTGACGACCGCGGGCGCGGCGGCCGGGTGCGGCTTCGGCGGCGGGGACGACGGCGCGGATGCGCCGGCGCGCGAGCGCACCACCACGACGACGCGCGTCGTATGAGAGCCGCTTCACCGAGACCGCTGTGGTCCGGGACTATCTCGATTTCTTCGCGCGGATCGCCTGACGCATGTGCGGCATTGCCGGCCTGATGACTGCCCGCCGGGACGGGCCCGATCCGACCGTGCTCGCGCGGATGGCCGATGCGCTTGCTCATCGCGGGCCGGACGGGCGCAAGCACTATCTTGTCGGCAATGTCGGTCTCGCGCATAACCGGCTTGCGATTATCGATCTCGAGACCGGCGATCAGCCGCTCTATGAGCCGGGCGGCGCCGCCCTCGTCGCCAACGGCGAGATCTACAACTATCTCGAGCTGCGACAGGAGCTGCACGGCGTCAACTTCGCGACGAACTCCGACTGCGAACCGGCCCTGTGGCTGTACCGCCGCCACGGCCTCGCTTTCGTGGAGAAGCTGCGCGGCATGTATGCGATCGCTCTTCACGATCCCAAGGCCGGCCGACTCGTGCTGGCGCGCGATCCGTTCGGCATCAAGCCGCTCTACTATGTCGAATCCGAGCATGGGCTGGCCTTCGCATCCGAGCCGCAGGCGTTGATCGCCGCCGGACTGGCAGCGCGCGCGATCGATAGCGGACCGCAGGCCGAGCTGCTCGAGCTGCAGTTCACGACGCGGCGCGACACGATCTTCCCCGGCATCGAGCGCGTGCTGCCGGGCGAGACGATCGTCGTCGCGGACGGCAAGATCGTCGAGCGGCACCGCCGCGCAGCACTGCCGGCCGAGGGGCCGGACGAGCGGGACGAGGCCGCTGCGCTGGAGCAGCTCGAGAAGGCGCTGCTCGACAGCGTCGAGGTGCATCAGCGCGCCGACGTGCCCTACGGCATGTTCCTATCAGGGGGCATCGACTCGTCAGCGCTGCTCGCGCTGATGGCGCGCCTCAATGCGCGGCCCGTGGTGGCGCTCACTGCGCATTTCCCCGGCTCGCAGGCGCCCGACGAGCGCCTGGCCGCGCAGGCGGTCGCGAAATCGGTCGGCGCGCGGCATATCGAGGTGGAGGTCACGGCGCAGGATTTCTGGTCGCTGCTGCCGCGCGTCGCGGCGGCGATGGACGACCCGGCCGCCGATTATGCCTGCGTGCCGACCTTCAAGCTCGCCGCGCGCGCCAAAGAGGAAGGGCTGAAAGTCGTGCTATCGGGCGAGGGCGGCGACGAGCTGTTCGGCGGCTATGGCCGCTACCGCAGCGTGATGCGCCCGTGGTGGATGGGCGGGCGCGCGATGCGGCGCAAGGGCATCTTCGACGGGCTCGGCGTGTTGCGGCAGCGCACGGTCGGGTGGCGCGACGGCATCGCCGCGGCGGAGGCGACGGAGCGCATCAACGGACGCTCGCGGCTGCAAGTGGCGCAGGCGATGGACTGCGCCGACTGGCTGCCCAACGACCTGCTCGCCAAACTTGATCGCTGCCTGATGGCGCACGGCGTCGAAGGGCGCACACCGTTCCTCGACCCTGCTGTCGCCAGCATCGCATTCCGGCTGCCAGACCGCCTCAAGGTCCGCGACCGTAAGGGCAAGTGGCTGCTGCGGCGCTGGCTCGACGCAGCGCTGCCCGAGGCCGGCGCCTTTGCGCCGAAGCGCGGTTTCACGGTACCCGTGGCGGAGTGGATCCACGCCGAGGGCGCCAAGCTCGGCCCGCTCGTCGCAGCGCAGCCGGGCATTGCGGACGTCGCCGAACCGGCGGCGGTCGCGAAGCTGTTCCGCGATCCGCGCAAGCATGCGGGGTTTGCGGCCTGGACACTGCTGTTCTACGCGCTCTGGCACCGCCGCCATATCGAAGGCAAGCCGCCGGACGGCGACGTGTTCGCGTGCCTCACGCGCTAAGCGCTCCTCTGTTGGCACGCGCAAGACGCTCTGCGAGAATGACGCAATGAACGACACCACGACGACGAGCCGCGCGGTCGCCGACATCGTGACGCGGCTGGTGCTGCGCCAGCCCGACGACTGGCACGTGCATCTGCGCGACGGCGACATGCTGAAGCTGGTGGCGCCATACACCGCGCGCCAGTTCGCGCGCGCCATCATCATGCCCAATCTCGTCCCGCCGGTGACGACGGTCGCGGCAGCGGACGCCTATCGCGCGCGCATCGTCGAAGCGGCGGACACGCCGGGCTTCACGCCGCTGATGACGGTCTATCTCACCGACTCGATCGATCCGAAGGAGATCGAGACGGGGCACCGCGAGGGCGTGTTCACCGCGGCGAAGCTCTATCCGGCGCACGCGACCACGAACTCCGCTTACGGCGTCACCGACATCGCGAAGATCGCCCGCGCGCTGGAGACAATGCAGCGCATCGGCATGCCGCTGCTCGTGCACGGCGAGGTGACCGACCGCGAGGTCGACATCTTCGACCGCGAGCGCGTCTTCATCGAGCGCGTGCTGATGAAGCTCATGCGCGACTTCCCGGCCCTGAAGATCGTGTTCGAGCATATCACCACGTCCGAGGCGGCCGAGTTCGTGGCGCAGGGCCCCGTGACGCTCGCCGCGACGATCACGCCGCACCACCTCGAGATCAACCGCAACGCCATCTTCGAGGGCGGCATCCGCCCGCATATGTACTGCCTGCCGATCGCCAAGCGCGAGCCGCACCGGCTGGCGCTCCGCCGCGCCGCGACTTCGGGCAGCGCCAAATTCTTCCTCGGCACCGACACGGCGCCGCATGCGGCGCATACGAAGGAAGCGGCCTGCGGCTGCGCCGGAATCTTCAATGCGCCCTTCGCGCTCGAATCCTACGCAAAGGTGTTCGAGGAGGAGGGCGCGCTCGACCGCCTCGAGGCGTTCGCCTCGCTGAACGGTCCGCGCTTCTACGGCCTGCCCGCCAACGAGCGCCGCGTCGTGCTGCTGCGCGACGAACGGCAGGTGCCGGAGGCGCTGGTAGACGGTCCGACGCGGCTCGTGCCGTTCCACGCCGGCCGCAAGCTCGCCTGGCACTACGCGGGATTCTCAAGATAAAGACGATCGCGATCGCGCCTTATGCCGCCGCCGACCGCGACGGCGCTACGACGCTCGTCATCGGCATCAGCGCGGCGAGTTCGGCATCCCGATCACGTATGACGACCAGCCGGACCTCAAAGACATTCTCGGCTTCTATCAGCAGGGCAGCGGCAATTTCTGAGTCGCGTGCAGCGGCGGCGGCGTGGTCGGCTCGATCGCGCTCAAGGACATCGGCAACGTGCAGGTGGCGCTGCGCAAGATGTTCGTCGACGCGAGCCATCGCGGCCGCGCGCACGGCGTCGCGCAGAGCCTGCTCGATGCCGCGATGGTCTGGACGCGCTCACGCGATGTGAAAGACTCACCGCACACCGCTTCTACGAGAAGAACGGCTTTTCGCATGGCGGTCGACACGAAGCTCTACTTCCTGCAGTTGTGAGCTGCGCCACAAGCGCCCGGCTCCCGTCCGCGTAAAGTTGTCCGCATCGGTTATTGCGGCCCGGCGATCGCATAACCGTCATCAGGGGCGGCGTACCCTGGCGCGTCGATTCGCACGGACGGGAGGTGGGCCATGCGGCTTGCGGCATACAATGTCGAGAATCTCTTCAGTCGTGCGAAGGCGATGAACCTGTCGACTTGGGCGGAGGGCAGGGGGGCGCTCGAGGCCCATGCCAAGCTCAACGCTTTGCTCGGGGAAATCGATTATACGCCCGCGCGCAAGCGGAAGATGGTCGCGCTGATGGTGGAGCTCGGCCTCGAGGACTCGGACGAAGGGCCGTTCGTTCTCCTGCGGCGGAACAGGGGCAGTCTCCTGCGCCGGCCGCGCTCGGGCGGTATCGAGATCACCGCCGATGGCCGCGCCGACTGGGTCGGCTCGCTCGAACTGCGTGTCGAGCCCATCGACGAGAATGCGATGCGCAACACCGCGCGCGTGATCGACGAGCTGCGGGCGGACGTGCTCGGGGTCGTGGAAGCCGAGAGCCGGCCGGCGCTTGCCGCGTTCAACCAGAGCATCATCGCCATGGTCGGCGGCATGCCTTTCCGTCATGTCATGCTGATCGACGGCAATGACGAGCGCGGCATCGATGTCGGCCTGATGACGCGCCGGGATTTCCCGATCGGCACGATGCGCAGCCATGTCGACGACCGCGCGGCCAACGGTGCTGCGATCTTCTCGCGCGACTGCCCTGAATACACGGTCGCTGTGCCATCCGGCGCGCCGCTCGTGGTCATGGTCAACCACTTCAAGAGCAAGGGTTTCGGCGCGCCGGCAGCGTCGAACGCCAGGCGGCAGGCGCAGGCGGAACGCGTGCGCGCCATCTATGACGGGCTGATCGCCGACGGCGTCGAGAACATCGCCGTGATCGGCGACCTCAATGACACGCCCGACAGCGCGCCCTTGCAGCCGCTGCTGTCCGGCACCTCGCTGCGCGATGCCTTCGCGCACCCCGCCTTCGACGATGGCGGCTTTCCGGGGACGTTCGGGCTCGGCAACCCCGCCAACAAGATCGACTATCTGCTGCTCTCGCCGGCTCTGTTCGAGCGCGTACTCGCGGGCGGCGTGCTGCGCAAGGGCGTTTGGCCCGGGGCGCGGCCGCCGCGCTGGACCGTCTATCCGTCGCTGACACGCCCAGAGGAAGCGGCATCCGACCATGCCGCCATCTGGGTGGACATCGATCTCTGAGCTACTGCAGCCGCGGCCCTTTGAGCAGCTTGTTGCGATCGGTCGAGGTGACCGTCACCTCGAAGGTGTGGCGTTCGCGATAGACCGTCAGCGGCACGGCGACGCCAGCCTCGCCCATCGACCAGACCTGGCGGAAGAAGTCGGCAAGATCGCTCACCGGCGCGCCATCGACTGCGGTGATGATGTCGCCCGCGCGTATGCCGGCGCGTTGCGCCGGCCCGTTGCTCGCAAGCCCGGCAATCGCGATCTTATCGTCGATCTCGGTCGCGTACAGGCCGAGCCATGGCCGCGGCTTCCCGCCGGCGCGCCCCGTGGTCACCATGTCGTGGAGGATCGGCTTCAGCAGGTCGATCGGCACAATCATGTTGAGGTGCCGCGTCTGTCCGGCCTTACCCGCGACTGCCGCCTCGAGCTGCAGCGAGCCGATGCCGATGAGCTCGCCCGCGGAGCCGATCACGGCGGCGCCGCCCCAATGCGGATGCGCGGGTGCCGTGAAGATCGCCTCGTCGATCACATATTCCCAATAGCCGGCAAATTCCTGCCGCGCCACGACCCGCGCCGCCAGCGCGCCATCGCGCCCGCCGGCGCCGGCGACGACCACGCGCTCGCCTAACGTTGCATCGGCGGAATTGCCGAGCTTCAAAGCAGGAAGGTCGAGCCGGCCAAGCGCCTGGATCAGGCCGAATCCCGTCGCCTGGTCATAGCCGACCACCGTCCCCGGCAAGACGCGGCCGTCGACGGTCGTCAGCCAAATCGATTCGGCCTCGGTGATCAGATACCCGATGGTGAGGACGAGACCGCGGTTGTTGATCACCGCACCGTTGCCCGCGCGCTCTGTGCCAAGAATCTCGGCAGTGAAGGCATCGTCGGGAACGGTCGCCTTGACGCCGACGACGGCGGCTAGCGTCTGGTCGAGATCGTAGCCGTATTCTCCGGGCTTCGGCTGCGCGGCTTCGGGGACTTTCCATTCGCTGAGGCTGGGCATGGCTTCCTCGCTTTCGCGCTCGCTTTCGCGTCGAGCAACGATCATCGACCGAACGCGGCGTCCTGTCTACGGCGGATGCGGCGCGCGCTCCGCTGGCGCCATGGATTGACGCCACCCGATACCTCCCCGATACTCATTGAGACAAGAAGCGGATCACCGCTCTCGCTCATCATCGGAGGAACCCCATGCCCCACCGCTACGGTCAGGCAACACGGCGGTCGCACCATCCGTTCCGCCTGCTGATTGCCGTCGCCCTGCTCATCGCCGCGTTCGCCTGGATTAATGCGGCGGCGGCCCAGTCGCCCAAGAAATTCAAGCTCGCGCTCGGCGACATCGCCACCATCGAGAGCCTCAACCTGATGATCGCGCTCGACCGCGCGAAGCAGCGCGGCGTCGAGGTGGAGATCGTGCAGTTCAAGTCTGAGGACATCGCCACACAGGCGGTGCTCAACGGCCAGGCCGATCTCGGCCAGGGCACGCCGTACGCGGTGATCCAGAAGGTCAACGCGCCGGTCCGCATGTTCTTCCTGATGCAGACCCTGCAGTTCTTCCCGATCGTCGACAAGACCGCCTACAAGAGCTGGAAGGACCTCGACGGGCAGGAGATGGTCGTGCACTCGCGCGGCTCCGGCACCGAGGCGATGGCCAACGTCATGGCCCAGACGAACGGCATCAAATACAAGAGCATCAGCTACGTGCCGGGCTCGGAGGTGCGCGCTTTGGCGATGCTGAAAGGCAACATCAAGGCCACCTTCGTCGACCTCTCCAACCGCAACCTGATCATGCGCGAGGCGCCGGACAAGTTCATGGTGCTGCCGATGGGCGACGTGAAGGCGAGCGACGAGGCGCTGTTCGCGCGCAAGGAGGTGCTCGACGCCAACAAGGACGCGATCGCCGTTCTGGTCGAGGAGATGCTGACCGTCTGGCGCAGCATCAACAAGGACCCGTCCTTCGTCGTCGCCGAGCGCAAGCGGCTCAATCTGCTGCGCGACCTGCCGCCCAAGCTCGAGGAGGAGGTGCTGCCCTATTACAAGCAGGGTGTCGAGAACGGCATCTTCCCCAATGACGGCGGCGGCGAGAAGGCGGCCCAGAACGATATCCTGTTCTTCACGACCTCTGGCGCGCTCAAGGGCACGCCGGCGGAGCTGAAGGCGGAGGATTTCTGGTACTTCGAGCCCCTCAAGCACGCCCTCGCGAAGGTGGGGAGCTGAGTCTGCGTTGCGCCGGTGGCGAACCCTCATCCGTCCCTTCGCCCGCAGGCGGGAGCGGCCCAAGCCAAGAGCGCGCTGGAAACCCTCCCCCGCCTGCGGGAGAAGGCAGGGTGAGGGTCTCCGTAGGTGAGACGCTATGAACACCATCGCTGAAGCGCGCCCCGCAGCCGCGCCCGCATCCCCCCGTCACGCCGCGACACTTCAACGTCTCGCGTGGCTCTTCCTCTCTTTCGCGCTCGTCTTCGGAGCGTGGGAGATCGCGGGCCGCATTCCGATCAGCCTGACCTTTCCGACC
>DATAAP010000225.1:0-5384 GCA_036260035.1 Alphaproteobacteria bacterium
ATCATGCTGTCCTGCATCTACTGGGGCGCGTTGTTCGGCGGCGCCATCACCTCGATCCTCTTCAACATCCCCGGCGAGCCGTGGTCGGTCGCGACCACCTTCGACGGCCACCCGATGGCGCAGCAGGGCCGCGCCGGCGAGGCGCTGACCGCCGCGTTCACCTCATCGTTCGTCGGCGCCTTCATCGCCGTGATCGTGATCACCTTCCTGGCGCCGCTGGTCGCGAGATTCGCGCTACGCTTCGGACCGGCCGAGTTCTTCGCGGTGCAGTTCCTCACCTTCTGCAGCTTTATCGGTATGGGGCGCGGCTCGCCATTCAAGACATTGGCCGCGATGACGCTCGGCTTCGCGCTCGCTGCGGTCGGCCTCGACACGGTGACCGGGCAGTTGCGCATGACCTTCGGCTCGCACGAGCTGCTGCGCGGATTCGACTTCCTCATCGCCGTGATCGGCCTGTTCGGCATCGGCGAGATCTTGCTTTCGATGGAAGAAGGTCTGTCGTTCAAAGGCAAGTCGGCGAAGCTCAACGCGAAGGTGGTGCTGCAGACCTGGGCCCAACTGCCGCGCTACTGGGCGACCTGCCTGCGCGGGGCCGTGATCGGCTGTTGGATGGGCATCACGCCGGGCGGCGCCACGCCGGCTTCCTTCATGAGCTACGGCATCGCGAAGCGCATGGCGAAGAACGGCAGCAAGTTCGGCAAGGGCGAGATGGAAGGTGTTGTGGCACCCGAGACTGCCGCGCACGCCGCCGGCACCAGCGCCCTGCTGCCAATGATCACGCTCGGCATTCCGGGCTCGCCGACCGCGGCGGTTCTGCTCGGTGGCCTGCTCATTTGGGGCTTACAGCCTGGGCCGCTCCTGTTCATCGAGCAGAAGGAGTTCGTCTGGGGCCTCATCGCCAGCATGTATCTGGGCAACATCGCGGGACTACTGGTCGTCCTTACCTGCGTGCCGCTCTTCGCCGCGATCCTGCGCATCCCGTTCAGCATCATCGCGCCGGTGATCCTGGTGATTTGCGCGGTGGGCGCCTACAGCGTCCACAATGCGGTTTTCGATGTGGTCCTGATGCTCGTCTTCGGCGTGATCGGCTATGTGTTCAAGAAGCTGGACTATCCGCTCTCGCCGCTGGTGCTCGCGCTGGTGCTGGGCGACATGGCCGAGAATGCCTTCCGGCAGTCGATGCTCCTGTCGGGCGGCAGCCTATCGATCTTCTGGTCGAACTGGCTGGTCGGTTCGATCTTCAGCCTAGGAGTAGCCCTGCTGCTGTGGCCCGTCTTCTCGTGGCTGTCCAGCTTGCGGCGGCGTTCAGAGATTGTCGCACACAAAGGATAGTGGACGCGCGCCCCGCGCGCCCGTTACGGTTGAGAATTCAAGAGAAGAGACGACAAAACGTCCAGACACTCAGAAAGGGAGATGAAACATGGAAATGAGTTCGAGACTCCTGAGGGCGGGAGCCATTGCCGGCGCGGTGATCGCGTCGACGCTCTATGGCGGTGCTGCGTCTGCCTGGGAGCCGACCAAGCAGGTGACATTCATCATTCCGGCGGGTACCGGCGGCGGCGCCGACCAGATGGCGCGGTTCATTCAGGGCGTGGTCACCAAGCACAATCTCATGTCCCGGCCGCTGGTGGTGATTAATAAGGCCGGCGGCGCTGGCGCCGAGGGCTTCCTCGATGTGAAGGGCAGCGCCAACGATCCGCACAAGATCATCATCACGCTGTCCAACCTGTTCACGACGCCGCTTGCGACGGGTGTGCCCTTCAACTGGAAGGACCTGACGCCGGTGGCGATGCTGGCGCTCGACGAGTTCGTCCTGTGGGTGAACGCGGAATCGCCGTACAAGACTGCCAAGGAGTATCTCGATGCGGTGAAGGCTGGCAGCGACGGCCAGTTCAAGATGGGCGGTACCGGGTCGAAGCAGGAAGATCAGATCATCACCGTCGCCCTCGAGAAGGTGACCGGCAAGAAGTTCACCTACGTGCCCTACAAGGGCGGCGGCGAGGTGGCGGTCCAGCTGGTCGGCAAGCATGTCGACTCGACGGTGAACAATCCGATCGAGGCGGTGGCGCAGTGGCGCGCCGGCGCGTTGCGGCCGCTCTGCGTGTTCGATGACGAGCGCCTGCCTTACAAGCAGAAGATGACGGACACGATGTCGTGGAACGACATCCCGACCTGCAAGGAGTCGGGCGTCGCTGTCGATTACCTGATGCTGCGCGGCATCTTCATGTCGCCCGGCGCGAAGCCGGACCAGGTCGAGTATTACGTGAACCTGCTCAAGAAGGTTCGCGAAACGCCCGACTGGAAGGAATTCATGGAAAAGGGCGCGTTCAACCAGACCTTCATGACCGGCGCCGACTTCCGGAAATGGGTCGAAGCGAACGAGAAGCGGCATGTCGATCTGATGAAGGAAGCGGGATTCCTGGCTAAGACGAACTGAGCCGGAAGGCGCAGGGCGGCTGCGCCGCCCTGCGCCGTTTTCTTGAGCTGGCATCGAGAATCTGAAGCGGACGCACCATGCAAGAGAGTCAACAGGCTGCAGCCCATCGCAGTGTCGTATCCAACCGCACGATGGAGATCGTCGTCGCCGTTCTCTTCCTCGTCGTCGGCGGCATCGTCATGATGGACAGCTCGCGCATCGGCGCCGGTTGGGTGGATCCGGACGGCCCGCAGGCTGGCTATTTCCCGTTCCGCATGGGCGCGATCATGGCGTTGGCGAGCTTGGTGACTCTGGTCCAAGCGGTCATGTCGGGTGGGCGCGGGAAATCATTCGTCGACCGCCATGCGCTGAAGCAGGTGCTGCTCGTGCTGCTTCCTGCGGCCGTGTACGTCGCGGCCGTGAACACGATCGGCATGTATGTGTCTTCGGCCGCCTTCATCGCCGCGTTCATGATGTATATGGGCCACTACAAATGGCACCTCTCCGCGGGAGTCGGGGTGAGCGTCGCGATCGTGCTTTTCATGATGTTCGAGATCTGGTTTCTCGTGCCGCTCCCGAAAGGGCCGGTCGAAGACCTACTCGGCTACTAAGCGCGGCCGTTCGCTTCAAACCGATGGTTTCATGAGGCGACGGCTGGTATACAATATACCTATCGGCGCCAGGGTGCCGCCGACCCCGGAAAATTCGTGCAATCTTGATCCAGGTCTGCGGCATGCAGGACTCCGCGTCTGACGTTCAACGGTCTCGCCATCCCGGCAGCGGCAGGCGCCGCGGCCCTTCGACGCCCAAGGGGCGGCAGGTCGATCCGACTGCCCTCGACGAGGTGCGCGCATTGCTCGGCGACCGGCCGCGCCGCCGCGATCTTCTGATCGAGCACCTGCATCTGATCCAGGACCGCTATCGCGGCCTTTCAGCGGCGCATCTCGCGGCGCTGGCCTTCGAGATGAAGCTGGCGCTCGCGGAGGTGTACGAGGTCGCGACCTTCTATGCGCATTTCGACGTGGTGACGGAAGGGGAGGCGATGCCGCCGCCGGTCACAGTGCGCGTGTGCGACAGCCTTACCTGCGAGATGTTCGGCGCGCAGAAGCTGCTCGGTGAGCTCAAGGCGCAGCTCGGCGCCGGCGTGCGCGTCGTGCGGGCGCCATGCATGGGCGCCTGCGACAGGGCTCCGGCTTGCGCTGTCGGCCACAGCGACGTGCCGCATGCGACTGTCGAGCGCGTGGTCGCCGCCGTCAAACATGCGGTCCACGACGCTGCGATCAAGCCGGCCAAGAATTACGCTGCTTACGTCGCCGAGGGGGGCTACGCGCTGCTGCGTGACTGCCTTGCCGGGCGGCGGACGCCCGAGCAGCTGATCGCCGCACTCGACGGCGCCAATCTGCGTGGCATGGGGGGCGCCGGCTTCCCGACCGGCCGCAAGTGGGGGCTGGTCCGCAAGGAGCCGGCACCGCGGCTGATGGCGGTGAACGGCGACGAAGGCGAGCCGGGGACGTTCAAAGACCGCCATTATCTGGAGCTCGATCCGCACCGCTTCCTCGAGGGCATGCTGCTGGGCGCGTGGGTCGTCGAGGCGCGCGAGGTCTTCATCTATCTCCGCGACGAGTATCCGGCGATCCGGCTCATGCTGCTCGAGGAGATCGCCAGGATCGAGGCCGCGGGGCTGACGCCGCACACCAAGGTGCATCTGCGCCGCGGCGCCGGTGCTTATATCTGCGGCGAAGAGTCGGCGATGATCGAGTCGATCGAGGGCAAGCGCGGCCTGCCGCGCCACCGTCCTCCATACGTAGCACAGGTCGGCCTGTTCGGCCGCCCGACCCTGGTTAACAATGTCGAGACGCTGTTCTGGGTGCGCGACATCGTCGAGAAGGGCGCGGAATGGTTCGCTTCGCAGGGCAGGCGCGGGCGCAAGGGCCTGCGCTCGTTCTCCGTGTCAGGCCGGGTCAAGAAGCCCGGCGTGAAGCTGGCGCCGGCCGGCATCACGATGCAGGAGCTGATCGACGAGTTCTGCGGCGGCATGGCCGATGGCCACACCTTCAAGGGCTATCTGCCGGGCGGTGCGTCCGGCGGCATCCTGCCGGCCACGATGGCCGACATCCCGCTCGATTTCGGCACGCTCGAGCCGCATGGCTGCTTCGTCGGCTCGCATGCTGTCGTCGTGCTGTCCAACAAGGGCAACATGCGCGAAGTGGCGCTCAACCTCATGCGCTTCTTCGAGGATGAGTCCTGCGGCCAGTGCACACCGTGTCGCGTCGGCACGGAGAAGGCGGTCAAGCTGCTGGCGCAGCCGAAATGGAACGCGAGTGTTATCGCCGAGTTGTCGCAGGCGATGACCGATGCCTCGATCTGCGGCCTGGGGCAGGCAGCCGCCAACCCGGTCAAATCGGTGCTGAAGCACTTCCGGGAGGACGTGTCATGAGCGAGACCATCCGCTTCACTCTGGACGAGCAAGAGGTCGAGGCCCGCGCCGACGAGACGATCTGGCAGATCGCTAATCGCCGCGGCACCGAGATCCCGCACCTATGCTACTCGCCTGCACCCGGCTACCGGCCTGACGGCAATTGCCGCGCTCGCCTTCGATTTCCACCATGCAGGCGCGGCAATTCCCGTCGGGACGGTAGCCCGGTGCAGGCGTGTAGCAGAGATGCGGGATCTCGGTGCCGCGGCGGTTGGCGACCTGCCAGATCGTCTCGTCGGCGCGGGCTTCGACCTCCTGCCCGTCCAGAGTGAAGCGGATGGTCTCGCTCATGACACGTCCTCTGGGAAGTGCTTCAGCACCGATTTGACCGGGTTGGCGGCCGCCTGCCCCAGGCCGCAGATCGAGGCATCCGTCATCGCCTGCGACAACTCGGTGATCAGGGCTGCGTTCCATTTCGGCTGCGCCAGCAGCTTGACCGCCTTCTCCGTGCCGACGCGGCACGGCGTGCATTGACCGCAGGATTCATCCTCG
>DATAAP010000226.1:0-1761 GCA_036260035.1 Alphaproteobacteria bacterium
GCAGCGAAAGCCATCGCCATCTTCACGCGGTCGCCGTAATGGCGATCGGCGATGGTGTCGACGATGGTCATCGGGCCTGGCAGCGTGAACTTCAGCTTGCGCTGCGTGTGCGCGCGCGCGAGCCGCGCTTCCGTTGCATGCACGCGGCCGGTGAGCCGCAGCTCGCCGACGACGGTCGGCACCATCGCTTTGTAGCGGTCCTTGCGAATGCCCATTTCGACCTTGTGAGCGAAATCGATGCCCTCGATCCGTTCGAGGAAGCCGTGCACGAAGTGCTGGCGCGACTGTTCGCCGTCAGAAACGATGTCGATGCCAGCGTCCTCTTGGTTCTTGAGCGCGAGCAGTGTCGCATCGGCCTTGGCGGCGGCGAGTTCTTCGCCGGAGAGGCGCCACTGCGGCCACAGCTTGTTCGGCTCCGCGAGCCATGCCGGCTTCGGCAAACTGCCGGCGACCGTCGATTGGAACATTTGATCCTCCCACCTTCGTCATGCCCGGCCTTGTGCCGGGCATCCACGTCTTGCCGTGTTAGCCGACAAAGACGTGGATGGCCGGGTCAAGCCCGGCCATGACGAAACCATCACTCGTCCTTCCAATCGTAAATCCAATCATAGCGGGCGAGCAGTTTTTCGCCCCCCATGCGCGCGAGCGCGAAGTTGCGCGCAGCGGCAAGCGGCCCGCGCCAGCCATAGCGGCGCCCATTGCGCGCGGCCTCCTGTTGCACGCGTGCCGTGCGCGGCCGCCGATCCTGCTCGTACGCGCGCAACGCGCCCGCGACATCGCCGGAATTCGCGGCCAACCGCCGCGCGAGCACGGCGGCATCCTCGATCGCCATCGCGGCGCCCTGCGCCAGGAATGGCCGCATCGCATGGGCAGCGTCGCCGACGAGCGTGACCGGGCCGGCGCCCCACTGCGGAAGCGATGGCAGCGCGTGCAGCGCCCCTTTGCTCCATTTGTCCGGCACGGCGAGAAGGTCGCGGATCGCCGGCGCCCAGCGCGCCACGCGCGCGCGCAAGCACGCCGGATCGCCGGGAGCGCTCCGCCCCTGCTCATTCCAGTTCTCGCGCATGACGGCGACCACGTTCACCGCCGCTCCGCCGCGCACCGGATAATGCACGATGTGCGCCTGCGGCCCGAGCCAGAGCGTGACCTGCGGCGCGCGAAACTCCGCGGCCACCTGCTCCGCCGGCACCAGCGCGCGCCAAGCCGTGCGGCCATAGGCTTGCGGATTGCCATTCACCCCGAGCCGTCGCCGCAGCGTGGACCACAGACCGTCGGCGCCCACCAGCGCCATGCCCTCCATCTGGATCACGGCATTGGCGCCGCGCCCGACCACCGCGATGCGCTCGCCGCGCAGGGCAAAATCTTCCACGCCGAGTCCGAGATGCAGGTCGATGTTGTCCGCCCGCGTCACCGCATCGGCCAGCACGCGCCGCAGGTCGCCGCGATGGATCGCCCAGAACGGCGCGCCGTAGCGCACCGCTGCCGCAACCCCGAGCGGCGCCGACACGATTTCTGCGCCGCTGCGCGCGTTCATCACGCGCAGCGCCTCGGGCACGACCGCGAGCGGCATCAGCGCTGGGCCGAGCCCGAGCGCGAGCAGGATGCGCGTCGCGTTGGGGGAGAGTTGAACGCCGGCGCCCGCTTCTTCGAGCTGCGCCGCCGCCTCCAGAACCGTGACGGGAAAGCCCGCGCGCGCCAGCGCGAGCGCCGCAGTCAACCCGCCGATCCCTGCTCCGACGACGATGATCCTGCCCGATGCGG
>DATAAP010000227.1:0-5130 GCA_036260035.1 Alphaproteobacteria bacterium
GTCGCGATCCCGCACGGCAAGCTGCCGCGCATCACGCGCCTCTTCGGCGTGTTCGCGCGGCTGGAGAAGCCGGTGGATTTCGAGGCGATCGACGAGCAGCCCGTCGACCTGATCTTCATGCTGCTGGCACCCGCGAGTGCGGGCGCCGATCACCTCAAGGCGCTGGCGCGCGTCTCGCGCCTGCTGCGCGACCGCAAGGTCTGCGAGAAGCTGCGCGGCTCCGACACCGCCGATGCGCTTTATGCACTGCTGACGGAACACACGGCCAGTAGCCACGCCGCCTGATTGCCTAGCGCTGCGACAGATCCGGCGGATCGCGCGTTCCAGCAGGAAGCTCTGCGGCAGGATTCGCAGATCGCGCGGCTCACGCGCGACAGCCCGCGGCAGTGGGCGCCTGTCGATCCAGCGAAGGCGTTCCGGCACGGTTATCGGCGCGAAGCCGCTAATGAGGGCAGCTGCAGTGCCCAAGCAAAGGAGACGGCCGTGGTCATTGCTCCATAGAGCGCGAGCCACCACACGGTCGCGGCGGCTCAGTGCGCGCTGAGCGGCTCCAGGTCGTTCTGGCGCACGAAAGCGGCCGCAAGCTCGCGTGTTTCCGCGAGCGCCAGCTCGGTGCCGTCCGCCGCATGCACGGCGATCACGGCCTTGCCTTCGCGCTGGACCGGCTTGAGATAGGCGACGTTCTGCAGGCCCAGGGCAGCGAAAGCCTGCGAAGACAGCTGGATGTAACCGTTCAGATGGACCATCGTCATTCTCCTTGACGTCCCGGTCAGGCGGCGTCGATCGTCTTGAGTTTTTGCTTCACAGGCTCGGCGTCGCCCGCCGTGATCTCGATCTTGCGCACCTTCGTCTCTAGCAACGGCCGGACAAGATCGATATTCAGCAGCCCGTTGTCGAGCGTGGCCCCCGTCACTTCGATGCCGTCGGCCAGCACGAAGCTGCGCTGAAACTGCCGAGCGGCGATGCCGCGATGCAGGAACACACGGCCGGCCTCGTCCGCCTGCTTGCCGCGGATGACGAGCTGGTTGTCCTCGAGCTGGACGGAGAGCTCCTCACGCGCGAAGCCGGCGACCGCAAGCGTGATGCGGATGCCGTTCTCGCTGCGTTGCTCGATGTTATAGGGCGGGTAGCCTTCGCCCGCCGATTTGGTGATGCGGTCGAGCGTGCGCTCGAACTGCTCGAATCCGAGCAGCAACGGATGGTTAAAGAGCGATAACCGAGTCGACATAAGGGCATCCTCCTGGCGTGAGCAATGCCGGCATCGTGCCGCGGGCCCTTTTCGGCGCCCGGCCGGCGGCCCGGGTGGGCCCGCCGACTGCATCGTATATGGGGTCGATTATCCGTTCGATCAAGCGACCTCCGCCGTGGTCGGGAACGGGCGCGGCAGCCAAGCCGTTTTTAAACGGAACCGAGGCGGCAGGAGGACTGGATGAACAGCGTGGTCCAGCGCACCCGCTCCCTGTGGATGGAAACGGCGGAGCTGCGGTCGGCGCCGCCTTTGGCGGAAAGCGTCCGGACGGACGTGGTGGTGATAGGTGCGGGGATCGCCGGCCTCAGCACGGCCTATCTGCTCGCGCGGGCCGGCCAGAGCGTCGTGGTGCTCGATGCCGGACCGATCGGCGGTGGTATGACCGCACGGACCACGGCGCATCTCTCGGCGGCGCTCGATGACCGTTACGACGACCTGATCTCCGTGGTCGGCCTCGATGCCGCGCGCCTCGCCGCCGCCAGCCATGCCGCCGCCATCGACCTCATCGAGCAGATCCAGCAGAAGGAAAAGATCGCCTGCGATTTCGCACGCGTGAACGGCTTCCTTTTCGGCGCCTCGGGCGAGGAGCAGGACCTGCTCGCGCGCGAGCTCGATGCGTCACACCGTGTCGGCCTGACCGGCGTCGGCTGGATGGACCGCGCGCCGATGAAGGGAATCGATAGTGGCCGCTGCCTCCGCTTTCCGCGCATGGGGCGCTTCCATCCGCTCAAGTATCTCGCGGGGCTTGCCGACGCTATCGTGCGCGACGGCGGACGGTGCTTCACGGCACGCGCCGTGGCCATCAGCAGCGACGGGACGACGGCGACCGTCCGGACCGAGCAGGGCCATGTCGTCACGGCCGGTGCCGCCGTGGTCGCGACCAATTCGCCGATCAACGATCGCGTGACGATCCATACCAAGCAGGCGCCCTATCGCACTTACGTAATCGCCGCGAATGTCGCGCGCGGCACGGTGGACGATGCGCTCTATTGGGACACGGCGGAGCCCTATCACTATGTCCGCCTGCAGCCGGGTGAGGCCGAGGACTGGCTGATCGTCGGCGGCGAGGACCACAAGAGCGGCCAGGCGGACGACATGGACGCGCGGTTCGCGCGGCTCGAGGCCTGGACACGGGAGCGTTTCCCGGAAATCCGCGACGTGCAGTTCCGCTGGTCAGGCCAGGTGATGGAGCCGATCGACTATCTCGGCTTCATCGGCCGCAATCCGGGCGACGCCGACAACGTCTACATCGCGACGGGCGATTCGGGCATGGGCATCACGCACGGCACGATCGCAGGGATGGTGATCTCCGACATGATCCTGGGCCGCGAGAATCCTTGGGCCGGACTTTACGAGCCGGCGCGCAAGAGCGTGAAGGCTGGCGGCGAGTTCGTCTCCGAGAATCTCAACGTCGCGGCGCAGTTAACCGAGTACGTCACCGGCGGCGACATCTCATCCCTGCGCACCCTCAAGCCCGGAGAGGGCGCAATCGTGCGGCAGGGACTGCGCAAGCTCGCCGTCTTCCGCGACGACGATGGCGTGCTGTATGAGCGCTCGGCCGTCTGCACGCATCTCGGCTGCATCGTCGCCTGGAATCCGCTGGAGCGGTGCTGGGACTGCCCGTGCCACGGCTCGCAATTCGCACCGGACGGCACGCCGATCAACGGTCCGGCGTTCAAGCCGCTGACCGCGATCGAACGCGAATAGGTCAGCGTCCGGCGAGGACGCGCTCGGCCATCTCCGCAAAGCCGTCGCCCGCGCGCGCGCGCGTGACATAGGCGGGCGGCGCGGGCAGCCTGTCCTCGAAGTCCCGCACATTCGCGACGCCTACGGAGACCGGGAAGAAGCCGAACATCGGCGAATCGTTCGGCGAGTCGCCGATGAACAGGCAGCTTGCCTTCTCGCGGTCGAGATCGACGGCGAACACCTCGCGCAGCATGACGCGGGTCATGGCGAGCTTGTCGAAGTCGCCGAACCAGCCGTTGACATGGATCGAGCTGATCTTGGCGCGGGCCCCGGCGGCTTCGAAAACCGCCACGATGCGGTCGATCTCGGCGCGGTCGAGTGGGCCGACATCCTCGGCGAAGTCGACGGCGAGGTCGGCCTCGCGATAGGGCTGGTCGCTGGCGATGCCGGCCCGCGGCACGGCGGCGATAATTTCCGTGCGCAACCGTTCGAGGCGTGCGCGCGCGGCCTTGCGCTCTTCCTCGCCGAGCCAGAAGCGCCGCTGCATGATGCGGCGGGCGCGGTCGTAGCGGAAATAGAAAGCGCCGTTCTCGCCGACGACCGCGGCAACCGGCCACATGCGGGCAATGTGGTCGCACCAGCCGCCCGGCCGCCCGGTGATCGGAATCACCGCAAGTCCCGCATTCGACAGCCGCTCCATCGCGGTATAGGCACGCGCCGTGAGCTTTCCTTCCGTCGTTACCGTGTCGTCGATGTCGCAGAGGATAAACCGGAGGTGTCGAAGCACGTTTTCAGCGATGTCTTGGAGGGGGAGCAAAGTGGGCCTGAGCAATTAAGGAGGAGGCCGGAGTATAGGCTAGGGGAGTGCGGATTCCAGCGTCACCTCTTGCTTCGTCTGCAAGTAATGCGGCAGCTTCTACAAGCTTTGTTAAGTAAAAAATTATTACCAGAAATTAACGAAATAGGCAAGATCAAGACTAAAATCACAACCATGAGTAATGTAAGTAGATGATGATGAAGTAAAAACCCAGAATTGACCTTTTGTTAACCAACATCTTCCAGCTTCGGCCCGTCACCAACACACTTGGAGTACACGTGATGAGCCGTACCTTCTATGTCGACTCGCGCACCGGATCGGATGCGAACGATGGCAGCGCCGCCGCGCCCTGGGCCTCTGTGCAGGCGGTGAACGACGCCGGCCTGCAGGCAGGCGACACCGTGCTGTTTGCCCGCGATGCGACGTATAGCGGCACGATCTCGCTGAATGCTTCCGGCGTCGCTGGCGCGCCGATCACGCTCGGCGCCTACGGCACCGGCGCCGACCCGCTGATCACCGGCGGACAGAACGGCATCCAGGGCAACGGCCAGGACTTCATCGTCGTCCGCGACATCCACATCTCAAATGTGAGCGGTGCTGGCGTCATCAGCTTCGGCTCGAACGACTGGGTGATCGATAATGTCGATGTCGACTACGCGGGCAGCGCTTACGTGCCCGGCAACAACGAGTTCTCGGCGTTCCAGTTCCGCGACGTGTCAAACCTGACGATCCAGAACTCGAGCTATCACGACGTCACCGGCGACGGCGTGTTCCTGTGGGATGCGCGCGGCATCAAGATCCTGAACAACGACTTCCAGGTTCCGCTGGGGCCGACGTCTGACAACATCCACACCTACCAGATGCACGACTACGAGATCCGCGGCAACGTGCTGTCCTTCGCTGGGGCCACCGACAGCGGCAAGGGCAACATGGTGGTGCAGGAGAGCTCCAACGGCGTCATCGCAAACAACACGTTCCTGATGGACAATGCCCATTACGGCATTGGCGGCACAATCCAGAACGGCGTCATCGAGAACAACCACTTCATCGGCCGCGCCGAAGGGACTTGGTCGACGGCGCTCAATGTCACCGAAGGGCTCGGCTATGCGGCCTCGGTGACGAGCATGACCATCCGCGACAATCTCTTCGACGGCAGCGGGATGGGCATCTATACCTGGGACGGCAACGGCGGCGGCACGGCCTACCGCAACGACTTCAACATCACCGGCAACATCTTCAAGGATCTGCGCGACAGCGCCGTCGTCGCGGAGTGGCCGGTGCAGCTCAACGGCGCCTATGCCAACAATACGCTGATCAACACGCCGGACCCGAATTTCGGCGGCTCGAACTGGACTATCGACAACGTCGACGTCGACAC
>DATAAP010000228.1:0-4335 GCA_036260035.1 Alphaproteobacteria bacterium
ATCCCGTCAGTTCGGTCAGCGAGTATCGAGCCTTGAGCGATTTTCAGTCTGGTCCCGAGGTCGATCGGCACCTCGAGGGGCTGCGCAAGGCCGGGCTTCCTGAATAGGCAAGGTCCCGCGCGCTCGCGAAACGACAGACCTACGCCCTTACACCAGACAACGCGCCCCCGCTGATGGCTTCGCCGACTTGGCGCGTGCGCTGTCACATCGCCTGGCCGCCGCCGGCGAGGTCCTTCTTACCTTTCTTCGCTTTCGTCGCGGCGGGTGCCGCCGCGGCACCGGCGCGGATCTCAGGCACTACGATGTCGCGGCCCTCGAGCGACACTTTCTTGTAGAAGGCGCGCTCGTACTCGTAGCGGGGCGGGAAGGGCTTGCAGCAGTCGAAGCCGACCTTGGCGCCGAGATAGTTGGGGAAGCTCGGGTTGAGGCCGTGGCCGAAGATGTTGTCGATCACGACGATGCCGGTGCGCGGGTCGAGGCGCGTCGCCATCGCCCACTCGACGTCGGAAGCGTTGCGGATGTCGACGTCGTCGTCGACCACGGTGGCCATCTTCAGCGGCGGGAAGGCGGCGAAGGTCGCGAGCAGGGCCTGCTTCGACCAGCCGGCGCGCTTCTGCGCGATCTGCACCACCGCGTGGTAGAAGCCGCCGCCGCCATGCGTGAAGTACACGTCCTTGACGCCGGGCACCTGCTTGCTGACCAGCGCCAGCACGTTCGCCTCGCCGAGCAGGCCGACCGAGTTCCACACCTCCTTGCCCGACAGGATGGTCTGGAACACCGGGTTGCGGCGGCGATGGATTTTCCGCACATGCACGACGGGGCGCGGCTCGCGCTTGGCGTAATAGCCGGTCACTTCGGCGAACGGCCCTTCCTCGCCGAGCTCGCCCGGGATCATCTCGCATTCCAGCGCGTACATCGCGTGCGCCACCAGCTCGACGTCCGAGGTGTCGCTCGGCACGAGCTCCAAGGGCGCGCCATGGAACTCGGAGGCTATGCCGAGCTCGTCGGTGTCGGCGGGGGCCGCCTCGGCCGGCGTCGCGGCGGCGAAATGCAGGCCGGGCCCAACGCCAACGTTGAGCGTGAAAGGCAGGCTCTTTCCCTTCTTCTTCGCCTTCTCGAGATACAGCTCCAGATGCCGCCCGGCGTCGATGTTGACGTGCAGGGTCTTCTCGTCCTGCACCAGGAAGCGCTGGATCGAGGCGTTGCGGATGCCGTTCTCGGGATCGCGCGCGACCACCACGGCGGCGTCGAAATAAGGGCCGCCATCTTTCTCGGCGTGGACCGGGACCGGCAGCTTGCGCAGGTCCACCGCCTGCTCGGTGACCTCGCGTACCGGCCCGTCCTTGACGACGGTCGGATCGACCGGCTTGGACTGCCAGTTGCGGATGCATTGCGAGACGTATTGCGGCAGCGCGCGCTCGGGCTTGCCGAGAAGTGCTCCGAGCAGCTCGCGCGACCAGTAGAGGCCGGTGAACACGGGTGCTGTCTGGCCCTTGACCTTCTCGAACAGCAGCGCGCGGGGCCCGCCCTCGAACTCCGCGGCGATGCCCGCCAGCTCGTGGACGGGGTCGACCTCGGAGCGCACCCGCACCAGGCGCCCCATCGCCTCGAGATCCTCAATGATCAGGGCCAGGTCGTGGATGCGTGATGTCGTCATCTTTTCTCCCCGGAGCGCTTCGAACCTATTCTCCGAAGCGCGGCAGCCCGCGTCATCTCTTTTTTCGCCATGCTGCCGTTGTGCATCCCCCGGCGAGGAGGAAGCGATACGCCGCGTCTGGAATGTCGACGCTGCGTGAGCCTTAGCCGGTCAGCGCCGCCAGCACCTTGCGCATGAACACGCGCTCGTAGCCGTCTTCCTCGGCACGGTGCGTCTCGACGAAGCCGAGGCGGCTGTAGCGGGCGATGTTCTCGACCATCGTCACATGGGTGTAGAGCCGCAGCTCGGGCACGCCCTGGGCGCGCGCCGTGTCCTCGGCGAATGCGATCAGCGCGCGGCCGATGCCGCGTCCCTGCCAGCGCGGATGGACGGCGACGTTGTTGAGCTCGAGATGATCGTCGGCGCGCACGAGCACGGCGACGCCGACCGGCTCCGCGCCGATCGAGGCCATGTAGAGCTGCGCGTCGCGCTGTCTGCGCGCATAGTCGTCCAGCATCGGCCCGGGTGGCTTGCCCATGCGCGCGATGTAGAAGCGGTAGGCCGCCTGCACGATGTCTTGCGCGCGCATCACGTCGGCATCGCTGGCGGCACGGATCTCGATCGCGATCATCGCGGGACCTCGCTCGTTGCCGAAGGCCAGTCTAGCGCAACGGCGCCCGCCGGCCAGCTTGCGGCTAGCCGCCGCGCTTGTGACCGCGCGGCGCCTTGCCGCCGCTTTCCGTCTCGCCCCAGCGCTTGACCAGGCCGGTGTCGATGTCGAACAGGTCGAGGGCGCGGCCGACCGTATGGTTGATGACGTCATCGACGCTCTTGGGCAGAGCATAGAAGGCCGGCACCGGCGGCAGGATGACGGCGCCGATCTCGGAGGCCTGCGTCATGGCGCGGAGATGGCCGGTGTGCAGCGGCGCCTCGCGCACCATCAGCACCAGCCGGCGACGCTCCTTGAGCACGACATCGGCCGCGCGCGACAGCAGGTTCGACGTCGTGCCATAGGCGATCTCCGAGAGCGAGCGGATGGAGCAGGGGGCGACGATCATGCCCATGGTGCGGAACGAGCCCGAGGAGATCGCAGCGCCCACGTCACCGATCGGATAGACGACGCTCGCGAGGTTGTGCACGTCGGCGGCCTTGAGCTCCGTCTCGTAGGCGAGCGTCATCTCGGCGGATCTGGTCATCACCAGATGCGTCTCGATGTCCGTGCCGCGCAGCACTTCGAGCATGCGCACGCCGTAGATGACGCCCGAGGCGCCGCTGATGCCGATGATGAGCCGTTTCGCCATGGTCGCGGCCGATTAGACCGTGCCGGGCCTCCGCGCGCAACCGGCGGTCGCGGCACCGCGAATGCCGCGCTTTTGTCACGGATTTTAGCGTTCCCGCGGCGCGTGCGCCGGATTAGGAAATCTGGCGTCGGCGCAAACGCAACAGCACCCGAAAAACTGCGTCGGGGACGCGTTCTAGCCGGCCTGAGTTCACGGTTCCGTAAACAATTTCGGGGCACACTTCTCTGGACTTAGGGATGGGGGACACGACTTGATCCTCGCCGGCACTTACAATCACAGCGCGCGCGCGACGAGGCGCGCCGACGACCGCAGCGACGCCGGTCGCCTGTTCTTCGGCACCAGCGAATACGCCTGCAAGGTTCTCTCGATCTCCCCCGGCGGCGCGCAAGTGAAGCTGCCGCACTCCATCGCCATCTGGGCCACCGTCACCCTGGTCATCGACAGCATCGGCGCGCTGCACTGCCGCGTGCTCTGGCAGCGCGGCGACACCGTCGCCCTGCAGTTCGTGCAGAACGCGAACTGGGTCAACGGCAAGTTCCTCGCCGCCGCGAGCTGACGGTTAATCCGTCTTTACCGATGCGGAAGTTGCAGAGCGCCAGGGGCGTGCGCCCTGGCGGTCTTCATGCTTTGGCAATAACTGGCGGCAGAAAATAAGCAGACACAGGAGGATGCCGCATTGGCCCTCAGGGATCCGCGCCCGCAACCACAGGATATGAGCGACCGTCGCGACCAACCGCGCGACCGCGTCATCTATTCCGGCCGGTTGTCATACGGCGCGAAGGAATATCCGTGCGCCGTGCTCGACATCTCGGCGGGCGGCGCACAGATCCGCTTCCCCGAGCCGCTCGCGGTATGGACGATCGTCACCCTCTACATCGACCGTTTCGGCGGCTTCCATGCCCGCGTCGTCTGGCAGCAGCGCGACAAGGTCGGGCTGCAGTTCCTCGAAGACACTATTCTGGTAACGCGCCGCATCGTCTCGCCGTCTTCGTAAGGCGAAGCGCGGGAGCGTGGCCGTAGCCGCCAGCCGCCACGCTTGGAACCGGTCTCCTTCGCGTCCTGTTTCCTGAGGACATCGAAAATCGAAGGAGGACAGCATGGTTGACAAGGACCGCATCGAAGGCGCCGGCAAGCAGGTGAAGGGCAAGATCAAGGACACGGTCGGCAAGGCAACCGGCGACACCAAGCTGCAGGGCGAAGGCAAGGCCGACAAGGCCGAAGGCAAAGTGCAGAACACGATCGGCGGCATGAAGGACAAGATTCGCGACGCGGTGGAGTAGGCGAGCCTCTCGTCTTCGAGAGGTTTTGACAGGGGCGGGTTCTTCACCCGCCCCTGTTTCGTTCCGGTGAATTGCCTCGTGCCGGCGAAAATCCGGGTACGGCTACTCCGTTAGCGCC
>DATAAP010000229.1:0-1614 GCA_036260035.1 Alphaproteobacteria bacterium
CCGCGGCGCCAGAGCACCGAAAGATGGGATCAACATGTGGAGGGAACGATGCTTTTCCAGTTGACGACGGCGCAGCAGGAGTTGCGCGAGCGGGCTCGCGCGATGGCGGGAGCGCACATGGCGCCGCGTGCAGCTGAGATCGACCGTACCGAGGCCTATCCCTGGGACCATGTCGAGCGGCTCAAGGCCGGTGGCTTCGTCGGCATGACCATCCCGGTCGAGCTCGGCGGCCAGGGCCGCTCCTATCTCGACGCCGTGCTGGTGATCGAGGAAATGGCGAAGCATTGCGGGCCGTCGGCACGCATCGTCGTCGAGACCAATATGGGCGCCATCGGCGCCGTCGTGAAATACGGCACGCCGGCGCAGCGCAAGCTCGCTGCCGACATGGTCCTGTCCGGCGACAAGCCGGCCATCTGCATCACCGAGCCCGAAGCCGGCAGCGCTGCGACGCAGATGACCACGCGTGCCGACAAGCGCGGGGACCGCTACGTGATCAACGGCAAGAAGCACTGGATCACCGGCGGCGGCGTGTCGCGCCTGCATCTGATCTTCGCGCGCGTCTATGACGAGAAAGGCGTCGAGCAGGGCATCGGCGGCTTCATCGTCGTGCGCGACCCGCAGACGAACACCCCGAAGGGTCTGGTCGTCGGCAAGCGCGAGCCGGCGATGGGGCTGCGCGGCATTCCGGAAACCGAACTGATCTTCGACAATCTCGAAGTACCCGAGGACATGCTGCTGCAGCCGCCGCGCGGCCTGCGGCACGGCTTCGCCGATCTGATGGACGCCTATAACGGTCAGCGCATCGGCGCTGCGACCGTGGCGCTCGGGCTCGCGCAGGGAGCCTACGAGCATGCCGTCGCCTATGCCAACAAGCGCGAGCAGTTCGGCCGGCCGATCGCGGAGTTCCAGGGCCTGCAATGGATCATCGCCGACATGTCGATCGGCCTCGAAGCCTCGCGCGCACTGATCTGGAAGGCGGCGGCGAGCGCTCCGCCCGGCGGCTTCCCTGATCTGACCGACGCGGCGCGCGCGAAGATCCTCGCCGCCGAAACGGCGATTAAAGTGACCAACGACGCGCTGCAGATCTTCGGCGCCGCCGGCTATTCACGGAACAACCCGATGGAGCGCTACGTGCGCGACGCGCGCATGTTTGCCATCGCCGGTGGCACGGCGCAGGTCCTGCGCAATCTGGTCGCCTCGTCCCTGCTCGGCCGCCGCTTCCCGCAAACGCGCGACGGTTACCTCCATCTGGAGCGCAAAAAGGCCGCCGAATAGCCGTGGGAAGGCATCATGGCCAAGACCAAACGCCCGCTGCACGCGCCGACGCAGATCCTGACCCGCGGCTTCGATCCGACGCTGTCGGTGGGCTCGGCGCGGCCTGCCGTGTTCCGCAGCTCGACCTACGTCTTCCCCAGCCCGGAGGCAGCAGAGCGCGCGTTCGACCTGATGGCCGGGCGCGCGAGGCCCGGGGCAGACGAGAGCATCGCCCTCGTCTATTCGCGCTTCAATCATCCCAATGCCGAGATCCTGGAGGACCAGATCCTGCCGCTCGAACCGCAGGCGAAGCAGGCGCTCGTCTTCAATTCGGGCATGTCGGCGATCCATGCAGCGCTC
>DATAAP010000230.1:0-3889 GCA_036260035.1 Alphaproteobacteria bacterium
CGCCCGGCACGGTGCCGGGCGTGTCGCGGCCATGCTTGGCCGGGCCTTCATGGCTTCCCACCAGCGCGCGACCGCGGGATGCCTGTCGAGCAGCGCCGTGCCCTCCGGCGTCATGGCGAAATAGGCGAACATCGGCGCGGCATGCAGGTCGGCGAGCGTCAGCGCGTGCCCGGCAAGATATGGCGAGTCCGCCATGATCGATTCGAGAGCGCCGAGACAGGTCGCGGCCGGCTGGAGTGCCGCCGCGATCTTCGCCTCATCGGGGGCGCGGCAGCGATGCGGGGCGCGAACGCGCTCGACGAAGATGTCCCACACCAGCGTGCGATAGGCGTAGTTATCGAGGATGCTGATGACCTGGTTCATGCATGCGCGGCGCCTCGGATCGGCGGGCTGTAGCCGCGGACCCGCGAAGGCCTCGTCGACGTAGCGGGTGATGGCGCCGGTCTCGTACAGGCGGAAGCCATCATGCTCGAAGGCGGGTATGCGGCCGAACGGGTGACGTGCCTTGTATTCCACCGGCGGACCGCCCGGCGCGAAGACATCGACCTCTTCCAACGTATAGCGCACGCCCTTTTCTTCCAGCGCAAGCCGCGCGCTGCGCACATAGACGCTGTACGCGGCGCCGAACAAAGCGGGATCGCTCATCGGTCCGTCCTTCCGCTGGGCCTCTCTTGATCCGGGAACCGTTCCCGGGGATCATTCCAGCTCATCGCTCGCACCAATCGCATTTCGGATGGCGTCATGGCTGTCGTTATCTATCACAACCCCCGCTGCTCCAAGTCGCGCGAGACATTGGCCCTTCTCGAGAAGAAGGGCATCAAACCAACGGTGATTGAGTATATGAGGACCCCGCCCTCGGCAAAGGAGCTGAAGTCGTTGCTCGCGAAGCTGCGGCTGAAGCCGCGCGAGTTGATGCGTAAGAAGGAGCCGCCTTATGCGGCGCTGAAGCTCGATAACGAGAAGCTATCCGAGGATGCGCTGATCAAGGCGATGGTGGAGAATCCCGTGCTGATCGAGCGGCCGATCGTCGTCAACGGCGATAAGGCGGCGCTCGGCCGACCGCCGGAGGCAGTCACCAGCATCCTGTGATCGAGGGCAGCCGCGTACGCGGTCCGGGGAGGTGAGCCGTGAAGCACTTCTCTAATAACGATTTTACGGTCTCGCAGATCCTCGCTTCCTGGCGCCCGGACCGATCGTGTTGGTGAGCTCGGCCTGGAAGGGCGAACCAACATCATGACCACGGGCTGGCATACGGTCATGGAATTCACGCAGTCTCTTGTCGGCTGCATCATCGCCAGCGGCAATTACAGCTTCGACATGGTCCGCAAGAGCCGGTAATACGTCATCAACGTGCCGACGTCGGATCTCGCGCCCGACCGTCGTCGATATAGGCAACTGCTCGGGCGGCGACGACGTCGACAAGTTCACGAAATTCGGCCTGACGGCGATGCCGGCCGTGCCCGTGAAGGCGCATGCGACGTCGCCGCGCTATCCAAAGACCATCCATTATTATGGCGACGGCATCTTCATGGAATCGGGCGCACGCTCACCCGGTATCGCAAGCGCTTCAGGCCGTCCATGCTTCGGCCCTTGAGAAACCGCCGCATTCGCCGCTAAGAAGCGTCACGCCTAAT
Source organism: Alphaproteobacteria bacterium (assembly GCA_036260035.1). Classification (GTDB taxonomy): domain Bacteria; phylum Pseudomonadota; class Alphaproteobacteria; order CACIAM-22H2; family CACIAM-22H2; genus DATAAP01. The sequence goes on from DATAAP010000230.1 coordinate 1,635, forward strand.
TCGCCTATTCCGATCCCACGCCGACGCGGAGCATCGGACGGACCGGCGCACATCGCCTCGACGAACGGAGTCTCTCGCATGCCTGTCATCCTGCACAATCCGCCCGGCGTCTTTCCGCCCTATCGCTGCTACAGCCATGCGACGGAAATCCGTGGCGATTCGCGTCTGCTCATCATCAGCGGCTTGAACGGATATCGCGAGGACGGCAAGACGATGCCCGAGTCGTTCGAGGAGCAGGGCGAGCAGATCTGGACCCATATGGGGACGATCCTGCGGGCCGCTGGGATGGGCTACCGCGATCTCGTTTCGGTCCGCACCTATCTCGCAAAGCCGGAATACGACGAGGCCAATGTGCGTCTGCGCATGAAATTCCTCGCCGACCACAAGCCGGCACTGACGGTTGTCTGCGCGCAGCTGCTCCTGCCCGAGTGGAAGCTAGAAGTCGAGGCGATGGCGGCGCGGTGAGCGCGTGCCCGCGGCGTTATGGTTAACAGTCGGTCAAATCCCGCATATCTTGCCAACCGGTAAACGGTCTCGAAAGGCGCGGCTCCCTACTATTGGCGCCTTGGCCGCAACAGGCGCGAAAGGGAGCCGATGGAGGCGCAGGCAGAGGCACGCCGGATCGGGATCGTCACGGCCATCGAAGGATGGCGGCTGACGGGAGCCGTCCGCACCGAGCTGACGGGCGAGCAGGGCCGGAGCTTGGCCGACGCCATTCCGCAATTCGGCAGCCTGGTGCGCGTGCGTGTTGCCGGCTCCAACATCTACGGGCTGATCAGCCGAATCTGGTTGCGCGACGGCACGAACGCCCCCGCCGGCGCGCTGGCGCTGTTCGAGGTGGAGATCCTGGGCGAGATCGTCGATTCTTCGAACGGTAAGCCCGGCCAGTTCCGGCGCGGCATTTCCGCCTATCCGCATATCGGCGCAGAGATCCTGGAGACCCCGCGCGCAGACATAGCGCGAGTTTACGCGCTGCCCGGTTCCGCCAACGTCCGCATCGGCGCTTTGCATCAGGATCCGAGTCAGCCGGTGCATGTCATGGTCGACCAGCTCCTGGGCCGGCACTTCGCCGTGCTCGGCACGACCGGCTCAGGCAAGTCCTGCGCCACGGCGCTGATCCTCAAGGCGGTGCTCGACACATACAGCAACGGTCACGTCGTCATCATCGATCCGCACAACGAATACGCGCGCGCCTTCCAGGGCCGCGCCAAGGTGCTCGACCCGACGACGTTGCGCCTGCCCTACTGGCTGCTGAACGCCGAAGAAGCCGTCGCGATTTTCTGCTCGCAGGACCAGCAGACGCGCGAATACGAGATGGCCATCCTCAAGGAAGCCATCCTGAAGGGCCGCCGCGAGTACTCCGGTGCACGCGGCACCGTGCGCGCCAGCGTCGGCCACATCACGGTCGACACGCCGGTGCCGTATTTCCTGTCGGAGGTCGCAGCGACGATCGAGAAGGGGCTCGGCAAGCTCGAGAAGCCGGGCGGAGCGATCCCGTACCAGCGCCTGCTCGCGCGCATCGAGGCGCTGAAGGCCGACGAGCGCTTCGCCTTCATGTTCTCGCGCGATCCCGTCGACGACACGCTGGCCGACATCGTCGGCACGGTGCTGAGCATTCCGGTCGACCGCCATCCGGTGACCATCATCGACCTGTCCGGCGTGCCGTCGGAGATCGTCGACGTGCTCGTCTCACTGATGTGCCGCATCATCTTCGACTTCGCGCTGTGGAGCGCCGAACCGCAGGCGGCACCAACCCTGTTCGTCTGCGAGGAGGCGCATCGCTATGTGCCGCGCGACGAGCGCCTTGGCTTCGAACCGACGCGCCGCGCCATCTCGCGCATCGCCAAGGAAGGCCGCAAATACGGCGTCTCGCTCTGCCTGGTCAGCAACCGCCCGTCGGAGTTGTCGCCGACGATCCTGACGCAGTGCAACACCATTTTCGCGCTGCGCATGTCGAACCAGCAGGACCACGATTTTGTCCGCAGCGCACTGCCGGAAGGCACCAGCGGCCTGCTCGGCGCGCTGCCTGCCTTGCGCCCGCAGGAGGCGATCGCGGTGGGCGAAGCGGTCAGCATGCCGCTGCGCCTGCGCTTCGACGATCTCGACGAGGCGCACCGGCCGAAGAGCACGACCGCGGAGTTCTCGCGCGCCTGGCTCAATTCCGAGCTCTGGGCCAATTTCGTGCGCGATTCGATCACGCGCTGGCGCCATCAGCGCCGGGGCGACTACCTGCTTCCATCCGTGGCGAAGACGGG
>DATAAP010000231.1:0-7182 GCA_036260035.1 Alphaproteobacteria bacterium
GTGCGCGGCCCTGACCCGAGCCGCGCACTGTACCCGCTGCGGCGATCAGGGTGGCGTGCAATGTACCAGCGAGCGCGTTGGCATGGCGCAGCGTCCCGTCGCGTTCGACCAGCGCCGCGGGGCCGGGCCATGAATCGACCAGCGGTGCGAACGGATGCGCATGCGCCGGCATCGTGCCGGGCACGTTCCCGATGCCGCTGTGCTGGCCAGGCCGCATCTTTCCGTCCGCGCAGGTTGACCCAAGAGGGTCCGCCAATGCGCCTAAAATCCCGTTAAGTCATACCGCCCCTGCCCGGCCAAGCCGTTGACACGCCTGTCAATCTCTCCCATGTTCCCCGGCTTAAACACCCGGGGGCCGTGATGAGCTTTGCTGACCTGCAGAAGACGATTGACGGCGCGTGGGAAGGCCGCGACGGCCTCGGCGTCGCGACGAAGGGACCCGTGCGCGAGGCGGTGGACGCCGCCCTCAATGCGCTCGACGAGGGCATGCTGCGGGTCGCGGAGAAGTCCAACGGCAAGTGGGTCGTCAACCAGTGGCTCAAGAAGGCGGTGCTGCTGTCGTTCCGCCTCAACGATTCGGCGCCGATGCCGGGTGGCCCGGTCGATCCTGCGCGCGGTCCGTCTTCCTGGTTCGACAAGGTGCCGTCGAAATTCGCCGGCTGGGGCGACAACCGCTTCCGCGCCGCCGGCTTCCGCGCCGTGCCCGGCTGCGTCGTGCGCCGCCCTGCCTATATCGCGCCGAACGTCGTGCTGATGCCCTCCTTCGTCAATGTCGGCGCCTATGTCGATTCCGGCACGATGGTCGACACCTGGGCCACGGTCGGCTCCTGCGCGCAGATCGGCAAGAACTGCCACATCTCCGGCGGTGCCGGCATCGGCGGCGTGCTCGAGCCGCTGCAGGCCGAACCCGTGATCGTCGAGGACAACTGCTTCATCGGCGCGCGCAGCGAAGTGGTCGAAGGTGTGATCGTCGAAACCGGCTCGGTGCTGTCGATGGGCGTGTTCATCGGCGCCTCGACGCGCATAGTCGACCGCAACACCGGCGAGGTCTTCACCGGCCGCGTGCCCGCCTATAGCGTGGTGGTGCCGGGCAACATGCCCGGCAAGCCGTTGCCCGACGGCAGCCCGGGCCCGTCGACGTACTGCGCGGTGATCGTCAAGCGCGTCGACGCCCAGACGCGCGCCAAAACCTCGATCAACGAATTGCTCCGCAGTTGACGAACGCACCGGGTAATGGCGGCTGCCTCTGCGGCGGCGTGCGGTTCCAGGCGGACGGCTCGCCAAGATGGGTCGCGCACTGCCACTGCACCTCGTGCCGGCGGACGACCGGCGCGCCGATGGCGACTTACGCGGGATTTGTGCGAGAGCAGGTCAAGATCGTGAAGGGCGCCGTCAAGGCCTTTGTCTCGTCTCCCGGCGTGAAACGCAGCTTCTGTCCCGCGTGCGCCACGCCGCTCAGTTACGAAGGCGAGCGCTGGCCGGACGAGATTCATCTGTTCGTGGCAACGTTCGACGATCCGGCGGCATTCCAGCCCCAGGCGCATTTCTACACCGCGGAGCAGGTGCACTGGCTGCGGATCGATGACGGCCTGCCGCGCTACGCTAGATCAGCTCATGAATCCTAGAGCGAAGCGATGAGCCTCGACCCGATCGCGCTGACCCAGGACCTCATCCGCTGCCCCAGCGTGACGCCGGCGGATGCCGGGGCACTCGACGTGCTTCGCGGTGCCGTCGAGCCGATCGGCTTCGCCTGCCACCGCCTGCGCTTTTCAGCGGATGGCACGCCGGATATCGACAATCTCTATGCGCGGCTGGGAACTGGTGGTCGCAATTTCTGCTTCGCAGGCCATACCGACGTGGTCCCGCCCGGCAACCCTGCGGGTTGGACGGTCGATCCGTTCAAGGCCGAGATCATCGATGGGCACGTCTATGGCCGCGGCGCGGCCGACATGAAAGGCGCCATCGCCGCCTTTGCCGCCGCAGCGGCGCGGTTCGTGGCGCGCCGCGGCCGCGACTTTGATGGCTCGATCAGCCTGCTCATCACCGGCGACGAAGAGGGCCCGGCCGTCAACGGCACGGCCAAGGTGCTCGACTGGATGCAGACGCGCGGCGAGAGGATGGATCTGTGCATCGTCGGCGAGCCGACCAACGAGAAGCAGCTCGGCGATATGGCGAAGATCGGCCGGCGCGGCAGCATGAACGTCGTGCTGACGGCGATTGGCGAGCAGGGTCACGTCGCCTATCCGCATCTCGCCGAGAACCCGAACCACATCCTCGTGCGCATGCTCGCCGAGCTCACGGCGAAGCCGCTCGATGAGGGCACGCCCTATTTCCAGCCGTCGAGCCTGCAGGTCACGACCATTGATGTCGGCAATCCCACCACCAACCTGATCCCGGCGCGCGCCACGGCCGGCATCAACATCCGCTTCAACGATCTGCATACATCCAAGAGCCTGACGCAATGGATGCGGCAGCGCCTCGATGCCGTGGGCGGGCGCTACGAGTTCGCTGTCAGTGTCTCGGGCGAGGCGTTCCTGACGCCGCCCGGCCCGCTCAGCGACCTCGTCTCCAGCGCGGTCGAAAGTGTGGTGAAGCGCAAGCCGCAGCTGAGCACGACCGGCGGCACATCGGATGCGCGCTTCATCCGCGCGCACGCGCCGGTGATCGAGTTCGGCTTGGTCGGGCTGACGATGCACAAGGTCGACGAGCGCGCCGCCATCGCCGACGTCCATAACCTGTCGGCGATCTACGAGGCGGCGCTTGACCGCTTCTTCGCCGCGTGACGGGCGCGCCGTGATCTCCGCGCGCGAGGTCAGCTACGGCGTGTTCGGCGCCTGGCGGCTCGCGCATCTCGACCCGCGCGGCATGCAGTATTTCGACACATCGATCGAGGGTTTCTGGCGCTCGTTCTGGGCGGCGGCGCTGATGGCGCCGCTCTACGCGTTCCTCGTCGTTCTTCAGCTCGTGCAGCGCGAGGTCGATTGGAACCCGCTGCGCGTCGTGCTCGTCGAGACGATCGGTTACGCGATCGCCTGGACCGCCTTTCCCCTCGCCGCCTGGTACCTGCTTGCGGCGCTCGGCAAGCAGCAGCGCTTTCTCGCTTACATCGTTGCTTATAACTGGTCGAACCTGATTCAGATGGCGGTGATGCTGCCGGTCGCAGCTCTCAACGCCGCCGACGGCCTGCCGGGGCCCTTGGTCGGCATCTTGTTCATGGCGGCGCTGGCGGCCGTGCTGTTCTACCAGTATTTCATCGCGCGCACAGCGCTCGAAGTCGACGGGTCGATCGCAGCCGGGCTCGTCTTCATCGATCTCCTGCTCGGCATACTGCGGCAGTCGATCGTCACGTCGCTCGAGATGCGCTAGGTCGTGATGTTTAGGTGTGACGGCTTGCGGCGATCATAGCCACGGTCGCGGCCGGCGGGCTCAGTAAAACTTTTGCCCCTGCGAACCCGGCTCTCGTCAGCAGGTCCTGGCTGCTGATGGCACTGGCCAATCCAGGGTCTGATCCGCTGGTTGCAGCCCTTACCAAGATCCGCGTGGCCCTTCGGGGCGGCAGCCAGTTGTCGCTCGATGAGTTGCAGCCGCCCGGCCGCAACGCACGGTGCACACGCTGCAGAATCAAGCCGATTGATACGTCTCCCAGCGACTGGAGCATCGCTGGATCGGTATACCCCCAAGTCGCTCCAAGCGAATTCGAAGCGACGAGCCCTGCGCCGAGCAACAGCTCGCTACGAATGCTGCCGAGTACCGGCCTGAGCTCCGCCGCGTTGGCTTGCTCGAGGAACTAGCGCGCCCAGAGCCTCCAACACCTGATCGACATGTTTTTTGGACCGCATGGTCGAGCGGCGTGCCAGTGACCTTCGCATGCAAGGCGGCGCCTAACGCACCCAGTGCTCTGGTCGAAGTGCTGAGCTGGTCCATGATCTTGCGAAGCGAACCGACACTTACAGTCGCCTCCTTCGAAATGGATGAGCCGCTATGGAAATGCTGGAATCTCGCCAGCGCAAGGCAAACGTCCGTGAGACTGCTCGCATACCTCGCCCAGCGCCGATCACATGCGACGAGCCGGCTAGCGACAATGATGCCGTAGCGCTAGTAGCGCACGCCGGTCAGATAAAGCCCTTGCGCCGGCGCGGTCGGGCCGCCACGCGCGCGGTCGCGCGCCGCCAGCGCGGCGGCGACGTCCGCGCGCGACCACTTGCCGTCGCCCACCAGCTTGAGCGTGCCGACCATGTTGCGCACCTGATGGTGCAGGAACGAGCGCGCGCGGGCGGCGACGTGGATTTCATCGCCGACGCGGCTGACGTCGAGCTGGTCCAGTGTCTTCTCCGGCGAACGTGCCTGGCAGATACCAGCGCGGAACGTTGAGAAGTCGTGATGGCCGACCAGCACCTGCGCGGCCTCGTGCATCGCGGCGACATCGAGCCGATGCGGCACATGCCAGACCCGGTGGCGCTCCAATGTCGGTAGGGCGCGGCGGTTGAGGATGCGATACAGATAGCGGCGCTCCACCGCTGAGAACCGCGCGCTGAAATCGTCCGGCATCACGCTCGCCTCGAGCACAGCGACCGGATTCGGCTGGAGATGGAAGTTGAGTGCGTCGCGCACCGTGTGCGGCGGCCAGTCTTTGGTCAGATCGACATGGGCCACCTGCCCCAGCGCGTGCACACCGGCATCGGTGCGGCCGGCGGCGACCGTCGCGACGCGCTCGCCGCTCAGTTTCTCGATCGCGGCCTCGAGCGCCGCCTGCACCGATGGCCCGTTGTCCTGACGCTGCCAGCCGACGAAAGGCGTGCCATCGTATTCGAGGACCAGCTTGAAGCGCGGCATCAAGCCAGCGTCGTGCCGCGCGCGATCGGGTAGCCGCGCCGGAACGCATCCGTGTCCATCGACGTCTTGCCCGCGCGCTGAACGCGCGCGATCGCCAGCGCGCCCTCGCCGCAAGCGACGGTCAGGCGGTCGTCGAGGACGGTACCCGGCGAGCCCTTGCCCTCGGCAATCGTCGCGGCGAGCACCTTGAAGCGCTCGCCTGCATGCTCGAACCAGGCGCCCGGCCACGGCGTGAAGGCGCGCACTTGCCGCTCCAGCTCGGCGGCCGGCTTCTTCCAGTCAAGGCGCCCTTCCTCGCGCGTCAGCTTCGGCGCGTAGGTGGCGCCATTGGGCTGTGGCGTCGCCTTGAGCAGGCCCGGCTGCAGCTTCGCCAGCGCGGCGACGATGGTCTCCGCGCCGAGGACGGCAAGAGAATCGTGCAGGTCCTGCGCCGTCGTCGTGGGACCGATCGCGCGCTTAGCCTGCATCAGCATCGGCCCGGTATCGAGCCCCTCGTCCATTTGCATGATGGTGATGCCTGTTTCCGTATCGCCGGCAAGGATCGCGCGCTGAATCGGCGCGGCACCCCTCCAGCGCGGCAGCAGCGAGGCATGGATGTTGATGCAGCCGTAGGGCGGCGCCGTCAGCACCGCCTTCGGCAGGATCAGGCCGTAGGCGGCGACAACGCCGACATCAGGCTTCAGTGTTGCGAAATCCTTTTGCGCCCCCTCGCTGCGCAGGCTCACCGGCGTTCGCACCGGGATGCCGCGCCGTACCGCTTCCTCGTGCACCGGCGAGATCTGCTCCCGCTGGCCGCGGCCAGCCGGACGCGGCGGCTGGGTGTATACGCAGATGACTTGGTGGCCGGCATCAATCAACGCCCGCAACGGCAGCACTGCGAACTCAGGCGTTCCCATGTAGACGATGCGCATGGGCCCCCTCTCTCCCGCTGCGCCACCTTCGTCAGGCGCTCGCGGCCGTCTTCTGCTTCTGCAACTTAGCGAGCTTGCGCAGAATCATGCTCCGGCGCAGCGACGAGATGTGGTCGACGAACAGCACACCCTGGAGATGGTCCATCTCGTGCTGCACGCAAACCGCGAGCAGGCCCTCGGCATGCAGCTCGCGAATCTCGTTCTCATGGTCGAGGTAGCGGACCTTGACCTCGGCCGGCCGCGTCACCTCGGCGAACTGGTCGGGCAGCGACAGGCAGCCCTCCTCGGCAGGGACACGCTCGTCCGACGCCCACACGATCTCCGGGTTCGCCATGCGTAGCGGCTGGCGCGGCTCGCCCTCGCGCGCGACGTCGACGACGATCACCTGCAGCGCCTCGCCGACCTGGGGTGCCGCCAAGCCGATGCCCGGAGCGGCGTACATCGTCTCCAGCATGTCGTCCATCAGCTTGCGGATCTTGGCGTCCACCTTCTCGACGCGGCGCGCCTTGACCTTCAGCCGAGGATCGGGGGCGATGAGGATTTGTCGAATTGCCATGGGTGTTTAGGTAGGCCGCGGACCCGTTTCGGTCAAGCACCTGTGAGCGCGCCGCAGCGCCCGTGACTTGGCCCCGGCCGTTAACTAGACTGCCCGCCGGACCAGAACCGGGAGTGCCAAAATGATCAAACGCGCCTTTGCCGCCGGCGTTGCCTGTCTGACCGGCGCAGCGCTCGCCTTGCTGGCGACCGCTGCCGACGCCCAGACCGTTCGCGTCGGATCCAAGAACTTCACCGAGCAGTTCATCTTGGGCGAGATGTACGCCGCGGCGCTTGAGGCAAACGGGATCAAGGTCGAGCGCAAGATCAATCTCGGCGGCACGCTGATCGCGCACAAGGCGCTGACCAGCAACGAGGTCGACCTCTACCCCGAATACACCGGCACCGCTCTAAATGCCGTCCTCAAGGCGCCGGTCATCAGCGATCCCGATGCCGTCTACAAGCAGGTGAAGGCGTTCTATGAAAAGGAGTTCGAGGTCACTTGGCTGAAGCCATCGGGGATCAATAACGGCTACGCCATACTGGTGCGCCCGGAGACGGCGCAGCAGCACAATCTCAAAGCCCTGTCCGACCTCGCAAAGGTGTCGAAGCAGCTCAAGATCGGCGCCGGTCCCGAGTTCGCCGACCGCAAGGACGGCCTGCCGGGCCTGAAGGAGAAGTACGGAATGGAGTTCGCCGAGTTCAAGCAGTTCGGCGCGCTCGCGCTGCGCTATGACGCTCTGACCAATAAGCAGGTGGAGGTCGTCAACGGCTTTGCCACAGACTGGCAGATCGCCGCCGGCAAGTTCGTCGCCCTCGATGACGACAAGAACCTGTTCCCGCCCTACTACCTTGCCCCCGCGGTGCGGCAGGCCGCCCTCAAGGCGAATCCGAAGATCGAAGC
>DATAAP010000232.1:0-5887 GCA_036260035.1 Alphaproteobacteria bacterium
GAGCGCTCTCGTTGGACCATATCGCGCATTTCGTGCCGGATATCGCCCAGGCCTCGCGTGCGCTGGAGCGGCTCGGCTTTGCGCTCACGCCGTTCTCGCTGCAGCATCACCGGACGGCGCCGGACGCACCGTTGGTGCCCGCCGGCTCGGGCAATCGCTGCGCGATGTTGCGGCAGGGCTATCTTGAGTTTCTCACGCCCACGTCGGACACGCCCGTGGCGGAGCGCATGCGGACCGCGATGGCGCGCTATGTCGGCCAGCATCTGATCTGCTTCGGCACCAGTGAATCGCTCCGGATCCACCGTCACCTGGCCGAGAGCGGCTTCGATCCGCTGCCGTCGGTCGCGCTCCAGCGGCAGATCGGCACCGCAGACGGCGGCGAAGGCACGGCGCGGTTCACGGTTCTGCGCGTGCCGCCGGAAGCGATGCCGGAAGGGCGCGTGCAGGTGGTCGAGCATCATACGCCGGAGCTGCTGTGGCAGGAACGCTGGCTCGTTCATCCCAATGGTGCGGCGGCGCTGCTCGCTTCGATCGTGTGCGTCGCCGATGTCGGCGAGGCCGCCGCGCGTTTCGCGCGGTTTGCCGAGGCGGGCGTCCGCCGCGAAGGGCCAAACGCGCTCGTCGAAACGCGCGGGCACGGCCGCATCCTGATCATCGATGCCGCCACTGCGCGAGCCGGCCTGGGATTGGCGCCGCCGTGCCTGCCATGGATCGCCGGCGTGGTGCTGCGCGTGGATGACGTCCAGGCGACCCTTCGCTGCCTGGAGCGTGCGGGCAACAGGCCGGCGCGACGCGGCGACGCCGTGATCGCACATGGACAGGCGGAACTCGGCGGCGTGTTCGTCTTCACCGCCGCAGAGGACGCGGAATTCCTGCCAGGCTAGAGTCCGGAGTCCGTTTCCTCGCAGGAATAGCCGAGTTCGGCGAGCCCTTCCTCCAGGTGATCGGCGAGTAGCGGCGTGCCGATCAGGTAGTCAGGGCCCCGCTCCGCGCTCAGATTCTCGGCTTCTGCCAGCGCCTCTTCCCAATCTTCCTTGGTGTAGTCGCCGCGTCCCAGCCAAAGCAGCGCGAGCAGGTTGCGGTACTCCTCGACGTTCAGGTCAGTCAGGAACTGACGAATCTCGATGACGACCGGATCCTCGGCGAAGTCCTCCAGGACCTCGCGGAAACCGTCGTCGGACATGTTGGAACCTTCGTCGGCCATGACCGGCTCGACCTTGACCTGAAACTGGCGAGCGAGCGTCACCAGATAGCAGACCTTGTCCGGATCGATTCCGAGCGTCGCCATCGCATTTCTCCTACTGACCAGCCAACGACAGGTGCGAACGATCGTTCCGCATGGCTGCAACATGCCGGAATGAAAGGCTTGCGGGAACGGCCGAGCCGGGCAAGACTCGACGCCTTCCCCGGCCGCGGCCTCATCGCGGCGGCTTTCTGCCTGTTGATCCGGACGCTCCCTCCGCCATGAAACGGTTCGTGATGCCCGCCTCGTCGCGCGAAGAGATCCGGCGCGGCATCATGTTCGTCGTCCTTTCGATTCTGATGTTCGGCCTAGCCAACGCGCTGGTGAAGTTCGCTGCCGACACCTATCCGATCACCGAGATCATCTTTTTCCGCTGCACTTTCGGGCTGCTCCCGGCCTTCGCGCTGGTCGCGAATTCGGGCGGCTTCGCCTCCCTGCATACCCACCGGTTCAGCGAGCACCTATCGCGTGCGCTTCTGCAGTTCCTGTCGATGATGGCGATCTTCACCGCGTTCAAGCTGATGCCGCTGACCGACGCCACCGCGATTACCTTCGCCTCGCCCCTGTTCATGACAGTGCTGTCGATCCCGCTGCTGGGCGAACGCGTCCGCCTCCACCGCTGGGGCGCAGTCCTCGTCGGCTTCTGCGGCATCCTGCTGATGGTCGACCCGGGCCCTGGCATCTTCGAAAGCGGCGCGATCTTTGCCCTGGCCAATGCCTTCCTCGGGGCGATCGTCACGATTGCCTTGCGCCGCATGAGCGTCACCGAGTCCTCGTCGACGCTCGTCTTCTACCAGATCGCCATCACCGCCGGCTTCAGCGTGCTCCTCCTGCCGCTCGGCTGGGTCACGCCGAGCTGGCGGGACCTGCTCATCCTCGCGACGATCGGCATCGCGTCAGGCATCGGCCAGTTCTGGTGGACGCAGGCCTACCGCTTCGCGCCGGCCTCGGTGGCGGCCCCGTTCAGCTATACATCGATGATCTGGGCGGTGCTGTTCGACTTCCTGGTCTGGAACTCCGTCCCAACCCTGTCGCTACTCGCCGGCGCCGCGCTCGTCGTGCTCAGCGGCCTATACATTCTATATCGCGAAACGGTCCGTCGTGTAGCGCAAGCGGAGCAGCAGCCGGCTGCCCCACGCCAGGAATAGCCCGGCTCAGTTCATTGCGTTGCGGGTGGGCGCCCGGCTCAGCTCCTCGATCCGAACAGGCGCGAGGCCCTCGCGTTCCATATTCAGCCGGCGGGCTGCTTCGCGCGATAGATCAATTACGCGCGCGCCGACATACGGCCCTCGGTCGTTGATGACGACCTCGATCGACCGCCCATTGTCAAGGTTCGTGACCCGCACAGCGGTGCCCATCGGCAGTGTGCGATGCGCCGCGGTCAGCTTGTTCATATCGAACTTTTCGCCGCTGGCGGTGGTGCGCCCATGGTGCTGGTCGCCGTACCAGGATGCTTGACCGGTCTGCTGGAAGCCGTCCGGGCGATCTTGGGCGTCCGACGCGTCCTCCTTGAACAACTCGTAGATCAGGAGATCGCTCGGCAGCACCGCGTCCAAGGGCGCCACGTGCGGCACACCGGCGCGTGTGAAGAACGACGCAGCCGTCTGCTCGATCACGCCCATCACGGTTGCCGCCGCCACCGCGGCGAACACCAGAATCGCATTGCGCGGCTCTGCCATTGCCCTGACCTGCTGGCTGGACGTTGCACGCCCGCCCCCCAGACTGGGCTATGGTTCAACGAAACAAGATGATGCCGGTTCCAAGAACCGGACCGTAACCGCCTGATCCAGCAAGATTTCGTTGCGGCACAATCGGCTCTGCCGCCGCCGCAGCCACAACGGGAAGGCGAATTTTCATGCCATTTCAGAGTCTTCGTCCGACCCCGGCCTCGGGACGTCAAGAACATGTCCGATGGAAGTAAGGGCTGGTCTATTCCGGCGTGAGCTCAAAGACGAGCAGCAAGGTGCGCTGCAGAAAGAAATAGTTGTCGTCGGACATGACATAGATGAAGACCTCGCCCTGGGGGCCGATGCGCGTCGCGATGCCTTCGAAATTGTCGAAGCTCAAGGGCGGTTCGATGCGCGCGAGTTCCTCGCCGACGATCCGTACGCCGGGCTTGATCATGTCGGCACGGACGCGGACGATACGCGCCCCTGGGACGCTGAGCCGGCTGAAGCGGCGTTCGAGCACGAGTATGTCGCCGTCAGGAAGCCGTGCGGCTCCGGTGGGCTTGAAATCCGGACCGGGCACATAGGCGAGCGCGCTCCAGCTCCGCCCGTCGCCGAGCCAACCGACATGGGCGCCATCGGGGGCGGTCAGCTCCTCCGATAACGCCAGCAGCCGGCCGCCGGGCAGGCGCACCAGCGCCTCGATCCCACCATTCTCCGGCATCCGTATCGCCTCGGCCGGCATGGGCAGCGGCTTGGGCAGTGCGGAAAATGGCGGCTCCGCAGGCGGATAGACCCAGACACGATGACGGCGCTCGAAGCTCACGAGGAACGAGCCGTCAGGGGCACGCGACAGGCCCTCAGCATCGCCGCTGATGCTCGGCTGGCGATAGCCGGCGAGATTCAGGAGGTAGCCAAGGCGCGCGTCCTTGATCTCGGCAACGCCGCCTCTGGCGTCGGACGCGACGGCCGCTTCGAGCCAGTAGCCACGATCGGAAATCGCGGTCAGGCGCTTGCCATCGTCGCTGATGTCGAGATCGGACCAACCGCCGAACCGGGGGTCGTTTGCGGTCAGGGCGTAACCGCCGCGGTAGATCAGCCTACCGACGTGACCGACCGCAGGGTCGCGCGTGTCCAGCTCGACCGGACGCATGGAGATCTGGATCGGATCCGGACCGGCCGCATCCGCTGGTGCCGGGTCGAGCGGCGCCGCGCACGCCGCCAGCCACAACAGGGCCGCCATCGACCAGCGACCAAATAGGCTGCGCATGAGGTGAACGTGGCCCCCGGCCCACGAAAAAAGGCGCGGAGCCGCCCGCTCCGCGCCTTTCTTTTACCGGGTTACCGGCCGTCAGGCCACGCCGTACTTCTTGAACCAGGCGAGCATCCGGCTCCAACCGTCCTTCGCCGGCTCGGCGCGGTAGGTGGGGCGATAATCGGCGTGGAAGGCGTGGGGCGCCTCGGGATAGATGACGAACTCATGCGGCTTGTTGGCTGCCTTGAGCGCCTCCTCCATCCGCTTAACCGTATCGACCGGGATGCCGGTATCGGCGGCACCGTAGAGGCCAAGGACTGGGCACTTCATCTCGGCGGCCAAGTCGATCGGGAATTTCGGCGTCAGCTCGCTGGCCTGCCCCACCACCGGCCCGTACCAAGCGACCGCGGCCTTGAGGTTCGGATTATGCGCCGCATACATCCACGTGGCCCGGCCGCCGCGGCAGAACCCGGTGACGCCCAGCTTCTGCGGGCTGCCGCCGTCCGACGCCGCCCAGCGCGCGGTTGCATCGAGATCGCCCAGCAGCTCCGAATCGGGCTTTTTGTTGGCGATCGCCGCTGCACCCTGCACGTCGGATGCCTTGGACGGGTCGCCCTGCCGAAAATAGTAGTCGGGCGCCACCGCCAGGTAGCCTTCCTTGGCCAACCGGCGGCAAGTATCCTTGATGTACTCGTGGATGCCGAAGATTTCCTGGCAGACGATCACGGTTGGATGTCCCGAGCCGCTGGCCGGCTTGGCTCGGTAGCCACCCATCTCGCCGCCACTTACCGGAATCTTGATATCGCCGGCCGTGAGTCCCTGCGAGTCGGTGCGGACGACCGTCTGCGCCGCGACCGGGCCGGCAGCGAGCGTGTAGCCGGCCGTCGCGAGCGAGGTCGCGACGAAGCCGCGCCGGCTCAGCGGCGGCAGCGGCGGAAACAGTGCCTTGCTTTCATCGAGCATCGGGGTTGACCCTCCCTGGTTGACGCATCGGACGAACACCATGGCCAAGGCAGGCATTCCCGTCCAGTCACGACGCTGTCAGGAGGTCAGGCCAGGCGGCGGCGCCCACGTCCGGCGCGGAGCTCTTCCTCGTCGAACAGCTCGGCCAGCTTCTCCATCATCGTGCCGCCGAGCTGCTCGGCGTCGACGATCGTCACGGCACGGCGATAGTAGCGAGTGACGTCATGGCCGATGCCGATAGCCAGCAGTTCGACCGGCGACCGCGTCTCGATATACTCGATCACGTCGCGCAGATGCCGCTCAAGGTAGTTGCCCGGATTGACCGAGAGGGTCGAGTCGTCGACCGGCGCGCCGTCTGAAATGACCATCAGGATCTTGCGCTGCTCGGGCCGGGTAACGAGCCGGTTGTGCGCCCAGAGCAGCGCTTCTCCGTCGATGTTTTCCTTCAGCAGGCCCTCGCGCAGCATCAGGCCGAGCGACTTGCGCGCGCGCCGCCAGGGCGCATCCGCGGGCTTGTAGACGATGTGGCGGAGATCGTTGAGCCGCCCGGGCGCTGCCGGCTTGCCAGCCGAGAGCCAGCGCTCGCGGCTCTGACCGCCCTTCCAGGCGCGGGTCGTGAAGCCGAGGATCTCGACCTTGACGCCGCAGCGCTCGAGCGTGCGCGCCAGGATGTCCGCGCTCATCGCCGCAACCGTGATGGGCCGCCCGCGCATCGAGCCTGAATTGTCGATTAGCAAGGTGACGACGGTGTCGCGGAAA
>DATAAP010000233.1:0-2764 GCA_036260035.1 Alphaproteobacteria bacterium
GTTCTGGGCCGGATCGAGGACCGGCTGCGCGGGGCAAGGTGGGACGCTATCGAAAACGTGGAAACGAACGCGTTCCTTGCGGAACTGAAGAAGCCGCTGGAGCACGCCGTTTCTATCTGGATTTCCGATGCCGGCGGCCTCATCCGCGCCGGTAGCCAGCCTTGGGCCCCTGGCGCCCATATCCGCGACCGCGACCATTTCCTGATCCTGCGCGACCGCACCGATGCCGGCACTTTCATCGGCTCGGTCTTCATCGGCCGCACCACTGGGGCGAAGTCGTTCGCAGTGGCGCGCAGGATAACGGCAGCCGGCGGCAGCTTCGACGGCGTCATCCATGTCGCCCTCAGCCCGGAGTATTTCGAGGACTTCTTTCGCGAGCTGATGCAGGAACGCGGCTACGCGGCTGCCATGGCCCGCACCGACGGCTACTTGTTGGCGCGCAACCCGCCGCCGCCGGAATACGTGCAGATGCCGCGCGACAGCCTGGTCATGCGCGCGCTCCTCGCCGCGCCGGAGCGCGGCTCCGGCGTCGCCCTCTCGCCGCTCGACGGGCTCGAGCGGATCTACGCCTACCGGCTGGTCGCGGATTATTCGATCTGGGTGGCCGCGGGGATCGAAACGGCCGTCTTGATGCAGCGCTGGTATCGCAGCCTATGGCAATACGGCCTCATCGCCGGCGTGTCGGCCGTCACTTTGCTTCTGGTTTCCTGGCTCGCGCTGCGCCGGACGATGGCCCTGCAGCAGGAATCGGAGCAGCGCCTTGCCGCGGAAAAGCGCCTGTTCCACGGCCAGAAGCTGGAAGCGCTCGGGCAGCTCACCGGCGGCGTGGCCCACGATTTCAACAATCTGCTTGCGGTGGTCATGGGCAATCTCAGTCTTCTGAAGAGACGCATCGATCCTGGCCAGCATGACATCCACCGCTACATCGATCGCGCGATGCAGGGCGCGGACCGTGGCGCCCAGCTCACGCAACATCTGCTCAGCTTCGCACGCCGTCAGGAGCTGAGGCCGCGCAGCGTGGACCTGCCGAAGCTGGTGACAAACGTCACGAAGCTGATGCGTCGCACCTTGGGCGGCGAGATCGCCATTGAGACGCGCTTTCCGGCCGGCCTGCCGCCGATCAAAGTAGACCCCGACCATCTCGAGCTGGCGCTGCTCAATCTTGCCGTGAACGCGCGCGATGCGATGCCGAGCGGCGGCACGATCGTCATCTCGGGGGCCACGGCCGCCGTCGATGGAGACACCGCGCAGCGCTTGAAGCCCGGCGCGTACGTCGTCCTCGCCGTCTCCGACAACGGCATGGGGATGGACGAGGCGACCCTCGCGCGCGCCACCGAGCCTTTCTTCACCACCAAGAAGGAAGGGAAGGGCACCGGGCTCGGCTTGTCGGCGGTCGAGGGGCTCGCCGCGCAGTCGGGAGGCACGTTCCGTCTGAGCAGCAAGCCCGGCGCCGGCACGACGGCGGAGATCTGGCTGCCCGTCGCCGAGCAGCCCGCAGAGTCGCGCGCAGTATCGCCGGTGGCCCCTGAAGGGGGCGCGACTCTGCCGCTGACCGTATTGGTGGTCGACGACGATGCGCTGGTCGCCGCGGGCACCGTCGACATGCTTCAGGAGCTCGGCCATACGGCTCTGACGGCCCACTCCGGCAAGCAGGCGCTTGAAGTCGTCGCGACGCGTGCCGACATCGACGCCATCGTCACGGACCAGTCGATGCCGCAGATGACCGGCACGGAACTGGCTCGCCGCGTGCATCAGCTGCGGCCATCCCTGCCCGTGCTCCTGATCTCCGGGCATGCTGACCTACCAAGCGGGACGGATCTGCGACTGCCGCTGCTGCGCAAGCCGTTCCGCTCGACCGAGCTCGCGCGGATGCTCGGCGAGATCACTGCGCGCCCCGACGCACTGGCGGCGTCGGACGATTAGACGCCTGCCGGACGCAAGCAGCGGATTGCCGGTTCGCGGCCGCTACCAGCAGGTATAGCCGCCGTCTACAACGACCACGCTGCCGGTCATCAGGCTTGCCGCGTCGGAGGCGAGGAACAGCACGACCGAGGCGATCTCCTCGACCTCTCCCATGCGGCCCATCGGCGTGCCGCCGATCCAGGCCGCATGCATCTCGGGCTTTTCGTACACGAACGCGTTCAGCGGCGTGTTGATGTAGGTCGGCGCGACCGCGTTAACCCGCACGCCGCGCCCGGCCCATTCAGCGGCGAGCGACTTCGTCAGGTGATGCACCGCCGCCTTCGAGGCGTTGTAGTAGCTCTGCGGCTGCGGCCGGTTGACGATGAAGCCGGACATCGAGCCGATATTGACGATCGCGCCGCGCCGCGCCTTCAGCATGTGCCGGCCGAAGGCGCGGCAGCACCAGAAGACGCCGTTCAGATTGACGTCGATGACGTTCTTCCAGTGCTCGTCGGTGACGTTCTCGGCCGGCGTGTCGCTGCGGGCGATGCCGGCGTTGCAGACGAGGATGTCGACCGGGCCCCAGTTCGCGGCGAGCATATCGGCCGTCCCAGTGACGCGGGCAGGCTCTGTCACGTCGAGGATGACGGAGCGCGCGGCATAGCCTTTCGCGCGCAGCGCCGCCAGTCCTTCCTCGGCGATCTTGCCGTCCATGTCGGCAATGCAGACTTCGGCGCCGGCTTCGGCCAGCGCCTCGGCGCAGGCGAGCCCGATGCCGCGTCCGCCCCCGGTGACCAACGCGCGCCGGCCCGGAAGGCGGAACCGCTCCAGATACGAACCCTTCGTCTGCACCTGCTGCATC
>DATAAP010000234.1:0-6730 GCA_036260035.1 Alphaproteobacteria bacterium
TGCTCGGTGAGGCAATGGGCGCCAATCCGACGCCCGTGGCGTTCGCCGAACTCTACACCGCCCTGCAATCGGGCGCCGTGGACGGGCAGGACAATCCGCTCCCGACCAGCCGGACGATGAAGTTCCACGAGGTAACCAAGCAGTTCGTGCTGACGAACCACCTCGTCGGCTACGACGTCTTCTCCGTTTCCGCCAAGATCTGGGATGGGATGAATCCAGACCAGAAGACGGCCTTCCAGGCCGCCGCGGACAAGGCGATCGCCTGGAGCACGGCAAAGCACCTGGAGCAGGAAAAGGAAATGGTCGAGTACTTCAAATCGCAGGGCCTCGAGGTCTACAGCCCAGATGTGAACGCATTCCGCGACAGCGCGCAGAAGAAGTATCTCGCGTCTCCACTCGCAAAGGATTGGCCGAAGGGCATGCTGGAGCGCATCAACGCTGTACGCTAAGCACAGTTCGAGAGGCCTCGGCCGGCCGGTCGCCAGGGGGACCGGCCGGCTTCTTGTCTGAGCGCAGGGGAAGCGATGGCATCGACACTGATCGCGGCCGGACAATGGCTGCGCCGCCGTGCGGAGAACATCGCTGCCGCCATGTTGGCGACGATGTTCATCGCGTTCCTGGTCCAGATCGTCTTCCGTTACGTGCTGAACTGGCCGGCCGGCTGGGCCTTCGAGCTCAGCATCCTGTGCTGGCTCTGGGGCGTGCTGTGGGGCGCCGCCTTCATCGTCGACGAGCGAGATGAGATCCGCTTCGACGTCATCTATGGCGCCGTGCGGCCGCGCGTCCGGCGCGTTTTCGTCGTCATCACCGGCCTCGCCTTGCTGGCGATCTACGGCATGTCGCTGCCAGCGGTCGCCGACTACGTTGCGTTCATGAAGGTCGAGCGTTCGGCCTACCTCAAAATCCACTTCAACTGGCTGTACTCGATATACGTCGTCTTCGCCGTCGCCGTGCTAGTGCGCTACGCCTGGCTGGTCTGGCGGGCGGTCCGCGGCGGCGGCACGCCGTCGGCTGGCGCCGGCGAGGCCCGCAGCTCATGAACCCCGCCAGCCCCTTCGCCCTCGCAGTCTGGGCGCTGATTGCATTCTCGCTGCTCGGCCTGCCGATCGGCCACGCGATGATTGCGGCGTCGATCCTCTATCTCTTCCTCGCCGGCCAGGACATGGGTCTAGCAGCCGAGCAGCTGCTCAACGGCCTCTACAACAGCTATGTCCTGCTCGCGGTGCCGCTGTTCCTGTTCGCGGCCGAGTTGATGAGCATCGGCAGCATGTCCGACCGGCTCCTGCGCTTCTGCAACGCGCTGGTGGGTCGGTTCCGCGGCGGCCTCGCGCACGTCAACATCGTGCAAAGCGTGATCTTCGCAGGCATCTCCGGCTCGGCGATCGCCGACGTCGCTGGCACCGGCCGCGTCATCATCGACATGATGACCAGGAACGGCCGCTACACGTCGAGCTACGCCGCCGCAGTCACCGCAGCCTCCGCCGTCATCGGGCCGATCATTCCACCTTCCATCCCGATGGTGCTCTACGCGCTCGTCTCAGATGCGTCGATCGGCTATCTGTTCCTCGGCGGCATCGTTCCCGGCCTGCTCATAGCGCTGGCGCAGATGGCGGTCATCGCCATCGATGCCAAGCGCCGGAATTTCCCGGTCGAGGATAAAGTGCCGCTGCGCGAGTGGCCGAAGCTCACCGTCAAGGCGTTTCCGGCGCTGATGATGCCGGTGATCCTGCTCGGCGGCATCCGCATCGGCGTGACCACACCGACCGAGGCGGCCGCCATCGCGGCAGCCTATGCCTATCTCATCTCGCTCTTCCTCTACCGTAGCATCACCGCCCGCCAGACCTACACCGCCGTGCTCGCGAGCGCGCGCTCGACCGCGTCGATCGGGATGCTGATCGCCGGCGCGCTCGCCTTCAACTACGTGGTCACGATCGAGAACATCCCGCGGACCGTCCAGACGATGCTGAGCGCCTACGATTTGTCGGCTGCGACGTTCCTCATCGCGGTCAACATCATCCTGCTGGTGCTCGGCTGCCTGCTGGAAGGCAGCACGATCCTGCTGGTCATCGTCCCGATCTTCGTGCCGACCGCGCAGGCCCTGGGCATCGACCTCGTGCATTTCGGCGTCGTCGTCGTCTTCAACATCATGATCGGCCTAGTGACGCCGCCCTACGGGCTGCTGCTGTTCATTGTCGCCCGGATCTCCGAGACGCCGCTCGGCCCGATCGTCCGCGACACGGCACCGTTCGTGGTCGCGATGATCGCCGCACTGGCGCTCATCACCTTCGTCCCCGAGACCGTCCTCTGGATCCCGCGGATGTCCGGCTACAAGGGCTGACGCGCACGGTGCACCCGATCCGCAACGACAGCCACCTGAGGAGACGCCATGCCGATCTGCGTCATGATCCTGAACGGGCCTAACCTCAACATGTTGGGTGTGCGCGAGCCGCACATCTATGGCTCTGTCACGCTTGCCGCCGTAGAGGAGTCGTGCCGCGAGCTCGCCGCGCTCATCGATGTCTCGCTCGATTTCCGTCAGTCGAACAGTGAAGGGGAGATGGTCGAGTGGCTCCAGGACGCACGGGGCAGCGTCGACGCGATCATCATCAATCCGGCGGGCTTCAGCTTCTACTCGGTCGCAATCCTCGATGCGCTCAGGATGTTCGAGGGACCGATCATCGAACTCCACATCTCCAACATCCATGCGCGCGACGCCGTCCACCGCCATTCCATCATGTCGGCGGGCGTCAAGGCCGTGATCTGCGGCCTTGGGGTCTATGGCTATATCGTCGCCCTGCAGAGCGCCGCACGGTTCCTTGACGCGCTGCCGGACACGCTGCCGGCGCCGCTGCGCGTCGGACCCGATTAGCGGCGTACTGCCGCCAGGATCGTATCGATGATGCTCGCCCGCCGCGCAGCGAGTGCTGCCGGCGATTCCATGTCGCGCTTGAAGATGCGCGAGAAGGTGTAGCGGTTGGCGACGTTGAAGAAGCACAGCGCGCTGATCGACATATGCAAGTCGACCGGGTCGATGCCGGTGCGGAACACGCCTTCCTTGACACCACGCTCCAGCACGCGCCGCACCGCATCGATGGCCGTGACGTTCAGCTTCTGGATCGCGCTCGAGCGGGCGAGATACTTCCCGTAATGGATGTTCTCGTTCATCACCAACCGGATGAACTGGGGATTCGCGTTCTCGTAGTCGAAAGTGAATCCGACCAGCATGCGCAGCGCATCCTCCGGCGGCAGGTGGTCCAGCTCCAGCCTGCTCTCGATGCTGCGAATGTTGCGATATGCCTCTTCCAGCACCGAGATGTAGAGCTTCTCCTTGCTGCCGAAATAGTAATAGATGCCGCGCTTGCTGGTTTTGGTGCGCGCCGCGATGCGGTCGATGCGGGCACCGCTCAGGCCTTTCTCCGCGAATTCGGCGGTGGCGACGGCGATGATGTCCTGACGGGTCCGCTCCGGATCGTAGGTCCGCGTGGCCGCCGGTCGCCCGTTCTTCTTCTTTGCTCCCATTGCCGTCCACTCATGACCGCGGATGTTTGTCGCCCTGTGGTTTACCCCAAACCTGACATTTCTCAAACTGCCGCCCACACGACTGGAGAGTTGACGACGGCTGCCACGGCGGGCTGACTGGTTGGCAGGCTGCCGCCACACCTCATGAGGTTCCGCATGGCCCGTTCCGCCTCGACCCCGGTCCCGACGACGAAACTGCCGTCCGGCGATGCCGTGCCGACGCTCGGGCTGGGCACTTGGCGCATGGGCGAGAGCCTCAGCCGCGCGAAAGACGAGGTGGCGGCCCTGCGCGCAGGGCTCGATCTAGGCATGAGCCTGATCGACACGGCCGAAATGTACGGCGACGGCGCCGCCGAGCGGATCGTCGCCGAGGCGGTGGGCGATCGCCGCGACAAGGTGTTCATCGTCAGCAAGGTCCTGCCCAGCAACGCCTCGCGCCGCGCCACCATCACCGCTTGCGAGCGCAGCCTGCGCAACCTTTCCACCGACCGCATCGACCTCTACCTGCTGCATTGGCGCGGCAGCGCGCCGCTGCATGAGACGGTCGACGCGTTCCTCGAGCTGCAGCGCGCCGGCAAGATCCGCCACTGGGGCGTCAGCAATTTCGACCTGTCGGACATGGCGGAGCTGATCGAGCTGCCCGGCGGCAAGGCTGTGGCGACCAATCAGGTGCTCTACAACCTCGCGCGGCGAGGCATCGAATATGATCTTGTGCCGTGGCAGCAGCGGCACCGCATCCCGATCATGGCGTATTCGCCGATCGACCAGGGCGGCCGGCTACTGCGCCACGCAGCGCTGAAGGAAATTGCGGCGCGCCATAACGCCACCCCGGCGCAGGTGGCACTCGCCTGGCTGCTGCGCCAGCCCGGCATGATCGTCATCCCGAAATCTGCGTCTGTGGAGCACACGCGCGAGAATCGCGCCGCCCTCGACGTCAAGCTCACGAAGGCGGACCTCGAGGCGCTCGACCGTGCGCTGCCGCCCCCGAAAGCGGCGCGGCCGCTGGAGATGCTCTAGCGCAGCATCTTGTTCGCGCGCAGACGCGCCGCGGCGAAATCGACGAAGGCGCGGACGCGCGCGGACACGCGCCTGCCGCCCGCATGCACCACATGGATTGGTAGCGGCGGCGGCTCGAATTCCTGCAGCACCACGCGGAGCGTCCCCGCCCGCAGCTCGCGCGCGGCCTGATAGAACAGCACGCGCGTAAAGCCGTAGCCGGCCGCAGCGGCAGCTACTGCGACCTCTGCGCTGTTCACCTCGAAGCGCACATTCGGCGCCCCGACTTCGCGCGCATCTTCGAGACCGAAACTCCATTCGCGGTGTGGCGTGATGCCGACGAAGGCGACTGCATCGTGATCGACGAGGTCGGCAGGCCTCCGCGGCGTCCCACGCGCGCGCAGATAGCCCGGGGATGCGCAGACGATACGTCGCATCGAGCCCACGCGTGTGGCTGTCAGCGAGGAATCCGGCAGTGCGCCGATGCGGACGGCCGCGTCGATGCCCTCCTCAACCAGATCGGCGACACGGTCGAGGAATAGCATCTGCGCGGACACGCGCGGATGCCGCTTGAGAAAGTCGAGGACAATAGGCGCCACGTGCAGCCGGCCGAACATCAGCGGCGCGGTCACGACGAGCTGGCCGCGCGGCTCGGCGTGGATGCCTGCCGCGGCGGCTTCGGCCTCGTCGATCTCGCCCAGGATGCGCTTGCAGTCGGCGAGGAAATGCGCGCCCGCCTCGGTGAGGCGCACGACGCGCGTGGTGCGGTGGAGCAGGCGTGCGCCCAGGCGATCCTCCAGCGCCGCTACGGCGCGCGTGACTGCCGCCGGCGACAGGCCGAGCCGACGCGCGGCGGGCGCGAATCCCCGCGCCTCGGCGACCGCCGCAAAGATGCGCATCATATCGAGGCGATCCATCTGATTGTTTCAGATACAGGAATAATATCTTGCCAACAACGTATATTCTTTCTGCTCGCCGCGGTGGCCAGACTACCGGCCGCCAACAAGGAGTGCCCATGACCACGCCCGAGCGACCGATACGCCTCTACATGCATCCTTTGTCCGGCCATGCGCACCGCGCAGCACTGATGCTGTCGCTGCTGCAACTGCCGTTTGAGCGCATCGAGGTCGATCTGATGAAGGGCGCCCAGAAGGCGCCGGAGTTCCTCGCCAAGAATCCGTTCGGCCAAGTGCCGGTCATCGAGGACGGCGATGTCACCCTCGCGGACAGCAACGCTATCCTCACCTATCTGGCGCTGCGCTACGATCCCGCCAGCACGTGGCTGCCGCGCGAACCGGTCGCTGCCGCGCGCGTGCAGCAATGGCTCTCGGTCGCTGCCGGTCCCCTCGCGGCGGGACCGGCCAGCGCCCGGCTCGTGACCCTGTTCGGCGCCAAGTTCGATCACGAGCGCTGTAAGACCATCGCGCAGCAGCTCTACACGGTCGTCGAGGCGCATCTTGCCGCGCGGCGTTTTCTCGTCGGCAACGGCCCGTCGATCGCCGACGTCGCTCTCTACTCCTATACGGCGCTTGCGCCCGAGGGCGGCGTGGGGCTGGATGCCTATCCAAACGTCCGCGCGTGGCTGGCGCGGGTCGAGGCGCTGCCGGGCTTCCTCAGGATGCAGCGCTCTAACGTCGCAGCATGAACGCCATGAGCGAGGTGGATAGGACTTTTCATGCGGGCGAACGCGCTTTGCAGGCGCGTGCCGGCTCCCGCCCGCGGCTCGCCGAGGTCGGGCCGAGAGTGATCCGCGACTACATGCCCGACCAGCACCGGCTGTTCTTCGCCGAGCTGCCAATGCTGTTCGTCGGCAGCCTCGACGCGCAGGGCCGGCCCTGGGCGTCGGTCCTCACCGGCCGACCCGGTTTCGTCACCTCGCCGGAGCCGCGCACGCTGGTGATCCGCGCCAAGCCGGCCGCGGTCGACCCGCTGGCGCAGACGCTCACCCTGGGCATGCCGATCGGGCTGCTCGGCATCCAGCTCGAGACGCGGCGGCGGAACCGCATGAACGGCACGGTGACGGAGCTCTATCCGGACCGATTCACGGCCACGGTGGGGCAGAGCTTCGGCAACTGCCCGCAATACATCCAGTCGCGCGTGACATGGTTGGACGCTGAGGCGCTCGAAGCCGACGGCCCGGCGGCACGCGATGAAGAGCGTATCCGCGCGCGCGATAAGGTCGGTGGCCATGTCGGAGAGGCGCGGGCCTTCATCG
>DATAAP010000235.1:0-8008 GCA_036260035.1 Alphaproteobacteria bacterium
ACCGAGCCGCGAATGCCGCCGGCTTTCGGACCGAATACAACGCGATAGGTCGAGACAAGTCGGGCGTCGGTAGCGGTTAGCAACAGCTTAACTTCGCTCACATTTTTCGGCTTCCGTGACCGGAAAGGGCCAAGCCGAAGTCACGAATTGGTCCCCCCTTACGGCCACGCTTCAGCGTAGGATTACGGCGTGCGATCCAGCATTAGCCGGCATTTGCACGAATTCCGGCGGTGTTGAGCCCGCGGCCCAGAACGGGCGGATCGCGAGGCGCGAACATGGAGCCGTAAGAGGTGTCACATGTTGCAAACGCTGGAAGGAGTCCTGGTGGCGTTGTTGATGGCGATGGGGCCGGGAGACCGCCTCGCCGAAGGCAACTCGATGGCGTTCGACGAGCTTAACGTCGAAGCGATCGCCGCGTGCGAGCCATATTCGAATGAGATGGCCCGGCGCAACTGCGTCGCCCGCCTCGTGCGCGCGTTCGAGGCGGACGAAGCGAAGGCCCCCTTCACCGAGCAGGTCAGCTGGGTCGTACCAAGCGACCCGGGAATGCCCGACCGCTCCGCGATGCTGCGGCGGGCGCGTTAAGGCTGGAAGCGAAGGCTGAACAAAGCCGCTTGGTGCCGGCGCGCTGAGTGCCGGCACAGCTGGCTTTTCGCCGGAACACCAACACAGACCATTTTTTTCGATTTTTAACGGCAGCGCTATAGCGTTGCGGCATGCCGCTCGACGCCAATTCGACCATCGCTGCAGCGCCGCGCACTGATGCGCAAGCGCGGCCCTTCGCGCGTGCGTGGCCGCTCATCGCCTGCGCGATTGGTTTGGCACTGCTCGTTTGGCCGATTGCCCGCGTCGCCAATCCGATGTTGGCCGATTATCCAAACCACCTCGCGCGGCTGTTCGTGGCGGCAAACCTGGCCGATATTCCTGCCCTCGCTCGCCACTACATCGCGCGCGATGTCTTTTACCCGTACCTGCCGATGGATCTCATCATTGGTGCGCTCCGGGCGATCGTCGGGCTAGAGCCGGCCGGTAAGGCATTCCTCGTGGTCTCTATGCTGATGCCGGTGGCCGGCACGATGGCGCTAGCGCGCGCGCTGCACGGCCGCATCAGCCTATGGCCGCTAGTGAGCGCGCTATTCACCTACAACCTGCTGCTTGCCTGGGGATTCACGACCTATCTTTTCTCGCTCGGGCTTGCACTGTTCGCCTTCGCCTGCTGGATCGCTACGGAGGAATGGCCGTGGCCGCCCCGGATCGCGGTATTCTCCGCGCTCTCGATTGCGATCTTCTGCTCGCATCCCTTCGCGTTCTCTGCCTACGGCCTTCTCTTCGGCGCCTGGGAGATCGGCCGTGCCGGCGCGTGGTCATGGCCAGCGCTGCGGCGCGTTACGACGCGGCTCTGCCTCGCCGGCCTTCAGGCCGTCCCCGTGCTGGTCATTGCCATGCAGATTCCGCGTGCGGACATGGGCAACGATGCGACGGTGTTCGGAGCGCCGGCCTCGCGCCTGCTGGCGACGCTTTCGCCTGTGCTGTTTGCGGTCGACGCGGCCGAGCTGGCCGTGCTCGCCATGCTGCTGATCGCCGGCGTCGCGGCCTGGAAAATGGAGCTGCTGACGTTCGATCGCCGCATGGCGTGGCCGGTTGGGCTCCTCGGCGTAGCGAGCTTGCTGATGCCGCAGACCCTGGCGGGCATCTATCTCGTGCATATGCGCTTGCCGCTGCTGTTCGTGCTGCTGCTGATCGCCGCGTGCCGGCCGCGGCCGCAAGCGGACCGCACGGCCGCTTTGGCAGTCGCGGCAGCACTCGCCGTCCTTTCGCTGCGGGTAGCGGTTGCGGCCGACAGGCTGGCCGAGGCGGATCGGAACGTCGCCGAGCTGCGCGCGGCGGCCGCTGCGCTCGAGCCGGGCGCGCGAATCCTGCCTACAATATCCAGCCAGAAGATCGGACGGCTGCCGGCGTATCGGTACTGGCACGCGGCGGCCTATTTGACGATTGATCGCGCCGCGTACTACCCGCTCCTGTTCAGCTTCTTCAACATCGACGTGGTCCCGGAATTGAAGCGCTCGTCGGCGCCGGCGACCTCGCCGGTCGAATTCGCGATTCTCCTGACTCCTGAAGGCGAGCCGGAGCGCGTGAAGCTACGCCCCGGCCAGGTCGGATACTGGCGCGACTGGCGCCGAACCTTCGACTACGTCTTCGATCTGGATAACGGCGTGCCGGCCTCCGCCATCCCCTCAGAGCTGTCGGTGGTGCGGCGCGGCGCGATCTTCACGCTGTACCGGATCGCGCGGTGAAGGCTCAGCGCGCGAACACAAAGAAGCGAGCGAGGAGATAGAACGTCGCAGCGTACGGCACGACGCTCGCTGCCTGCGCGAGATAGCCGTCGACACCCGCCGAGGTCAGCACCACCAGACTGGCGAGGTTGGCCCCATAGGCGAGCGCGAACGCAACGGCATAGCGGGCGGCAGGAATCATGAACGCGCCGCGATACTCGAACGTCCACACCGCATTGCCCCAGAAGCTGAAGGCAAGTCCTGCCGCGTAGCCCAGCGCGTTCGCCGGAATGTCCGGCAGCGCCAGCATGAACTTGCCAAGAAAGATGAAGCCGAGACCGACCAGCGTGTTGCCGACGCCGACCAGGGCGAAGCGGACGGGCCGCAGCGCGGCGCTAAGCCGTAGCATGGAGGCGGTACTGCGCGCCCAGCGGCACGCGGGTCAGGAAACGTTCTAGTGGACGAAGGGCCGCAAAGGCTCTTGGAAAAAAGATGCGATAGGCAATTGCGGGGTGACCAAAGCCGGCCGCCCGCGCGCGCGCAGCCATCTCACCAGCGCCGATCAGCACCGCCTCTCGATCAAAGGCGCAGGAATCGACTGCCCGCCGCGTCAGCGGGTTGAGTGGATTGTGCTCGAACAGGAACAGCGAGCCGTTCGGACGCAGCACGCGGCGGATCTCCCCCAGCAGGGGCATATGCCGTTCGGCAGGAATGTGGTGGAACACGCAGGCGGTGAACACGACATCGAAGCTTCCGTTGCCGAACGGAATGGTCTCGCCGTCGAAACACACGAAGGCGCCGAGCCCACCGGCGCGCCGGCGCGCGAGCGCGAGGCTCTTGCGTGAAACGTCGAGGCAGACGAGCTCGGCGGACGGGAAGTAGCGGCGGAAATACCCGATCGAGCCGCCTGAGCCGCTGCCGAAATCGAGAATGCGCAACGGCCGCGTGGCGGTCGCGGCCACGACCCCGGCGACGTCGCGGACCTTGTATTCCGCGAAGTAAGCCGGGTCCTCGCCCGACGCGCGCACGCTGTCGCGCAGCAGTGCATCGTATTCGTCGGCGAATTTGTCGAATTCGGCCTCGCGCATTGCGGCGGCTCAGGCTCCACTGCGCGTGGCCGGCATGGGCCGGGGTTCGCGCGCCGGGTCCGACACCGCCAGGGCGTCGTTTCTGCCGACCACATGATCGATGACGAAGAGGGGCCGCCGCTTCGATTCAACATAGAGCCGGCCCAAATATTCGCCGAACACGCCGAGCACGAAGAGCTGGGCGCTGCCGAGAATGAGGACCATGCTCATCACGCTCGTCCAGCCGGGCAGCGCGAGGTCGGCGAGCCAGCCGTAAAGGGTGTAGGCCATGCCCATCATACCGAGCAGGCCGAACATCATGCCCATATAAGAAGCGATCTTCAGCGGCCGGGTCGAGAAGCCGGTGATGGCGTCGAGCGCCAGCCGCATCATCTTGGCAAACGGATATTTCGTTTCCCCGGTGAACCGCTCCTGCCGGTGATAGAGGAGCGGCACCTGCCGCATGCCGATCCAGCTCACCATGCCGCGGATGAAGCGATGCTGCTCCGGCATCGCGTTGAGCACGTCGAGAGCGCGCCGGCTGATCAGCCGGAAGTCCCCGCTGTCGAGCGGGATCGGAATCTCGACCAGCCGCGCAAGCAGGCGATAGAAGAGGCCTGCGGTCGCGCGCTTGAACCAGGTCTCGCCATCGCGGCTGATGCGTTGGCCATAGACCACGTCGGCACCCTGATCCATCAGGGCCATCATATCCGGCAGCAGCTCGGGCGGATCCTGCAGGTCGGCATCGATGATCAGGATGCGGGCGCCGCGGCAGAGCGTGAGCCCGGCGGACAGCGCGAGCTGATGGCCGTGGTTGCGCGACAGCGACACGCCGACCACATGCGGATCGCGCGCAGCGAGTTCCACGATCCGCGCCCATGTGGCGTCGCGGGAGCCGTCATTGACCAGCACCAGCTCGTAGTCGCCGCCCGCCGCGCCCGCCGCCGCGGCGGAGACGCGACGGTGCAACTCAGGTAAGGCGCCCGCCTCGTTGTAGCAGGGCACCACGATGGACAGCCTGGGCCCGGTCACCTGACCGGCGCTGGCTGCCGCGGCGCCGAACTCGATCCTGCCCATGTCGTTCCCGGAACGTGCTGAAAAACAACAGCCAAGGGTCGCATGGCATAGGCGACCAATTCGTTAACATCTCGCGGTTGAGCGAGCTGGCCAGAGCCGCCGAGCCGACAAGCCCGGCCGTCACAGTCCGGCCACAATGTTCACCCGCCGCGATCACAATCGGTTCGTTATCGTCGAGGGTGGTTGAATGTGACAACCGCTGGTGGAACGCATGATCGGAGTTTTCGTCGGGGTAACGGTGTGGGTCAGCCTCGGCGTGGTGGCCGCGATGGCCGTCGGCCGTGCCAGCGCCATTGGCGCCGGCGACACGCGATGCGGCGGCGCCGCGCAACGGCGGAGCTGAGCTAGGCCCCGGTCAGACTCGCCGGGCTAGTCGAAGGCGTTCTCGCCGAGCGGCATGTGCCGCTTGAGCGTCAGGCTCTCGTTCCATTCGCGTGCGAAATCACGTTGCATGCGCAGATTGATCGCCGCCGTGATCGTCATGGCGATGACGGCCCCCAAGCTGGCAAGCGCCATATCCTTGTGAGCATCCCACGGATCGCCCTGGGTGCCCAGATAGGCGGCGCCGAGGTCCGGCGCCACGGCGGACGCGACACCCCATTCCAGCAGCTCGAACACCATCGAGGTCGAGGCCGTCACGTCGAGCGGCAGGAAGTAGCCCCAGAAGCCGCGCACGTTGGCGACCCGAAGGAACACCTCGCGGATCGGGTAAGCGAGCAGCAGCCCGTAGCAGAAATGGACGACGCGGTCGAAATTGTTGCGCGTCCAGCCGAGCGTCTCATTCAGCGTGCGGCCGGTCAGCGCCGCCCACCAGCGATCGTACGGAACCTCCGCATAGGTGTAATGCGCGCCGACTGCATGCAGACAAAGAAACAGGAAGATCAGCGTGTAGGAGACGCGTGAGAACGTCATGCGGCGATAGCCGCCGACCAGTGCTGCGCCGAACAGGACGACGAGCAGGTTCTCGAGCGCCCAGTCGGCGCGGTCGTTCGGGTCGATCGCGAGTGCGATCCAGATCGCCAAATAGACGACGCAGAGCGCGAAAAAGTAGCGGCGGTGGGCGATCAGTCGCATCGGAACTTATGTCGCATAGCGCCGGAGCCGGCGATTGCGCCGCTGGCGCGCCGTGAACGGCAGCGGCGCCAGCGCGATCAAACCCGCGAACAGGGTGGATGGTTCCGGCACGGAGGCGATCTGCAGGTCGGCGAAGCAGCTGCTCGTCTCGCCGATGATGATCGTGTTGCTCGTGCCGTCGGCGATCTGCTGCGTGACATTGCGGAAGCAGATGTCCAAGCGCGAGTCCTCGCCGACAATGATCGTGTTGCTGCTGCCGTCCTGAATCGCGGGCGGATCATCGTCGATCACCACATTGCGCAGGCAGAGATCAACATCTTCGCCGATGAAAATGGTGTTGCTGGTCCCATCCTGGATACTGCCGATCGGCACGCGCGGCCCGATCCCGTCGGGCACGATGAACAGGCCCGAACTCTTGCCGAACTGGATCGTGTTGCTGGTGCCGTCGGTGATCCCGTCGGGCACGCGCACGTTGTCGAAGCAGACGTCGAAACGCGTGCTCTCGCCGAAGGTGATCGTGTTCGACGTGCCGTCCAGGATGATGGTGAGCCCGCTCTGCCCCCAGGACGACAGATGGTCCAAAGGCGCCGCCCCGGCCGCGCTCGTCGCCGCGACCGCCGCCCACGCCGTCAGCAAATAGCCGTACCAACGCATGACGTCCCGCATTCTGTCCCGAGCGGTCACGGGAGGATGCAAGAACGCTGCCAGCGGTCAACCGGTTGTTTCGCCAGCGATCTGCTGACGAACGCTGTAAATGATTTCGACGCCTCAGGCGGCAAGTGCCACCGGGGCGGGCGCCGGGTTCTCGGCGGGTTCCGGCTCTGCGGGTGCTTGGGCCGGCGCCGCGCGCGTCTCCGGCATCGCGATCAGGACGAGCAGCAGCGCGGTGGTCGCGACGCTGGCCAGCAGCACGAATGCCATGCTGTAGCCGGCCTGGACGACGATCACCCCAGCGGCGACATTGCTCAGCGAGCCGCCGACGCCCTGCACGGTGCCGAGCAGGCCACGGCTGACGCTGTAGCGGCCGGTGTCGCGCGCGATATCCATCAGGATCAGCGGGATCAGGGTCTCGAACACGCCGAAGCCGATGCCGTCCAGCAGCTGGACGACGACGAGCCATTTCGGGTCGTCCGCGAAGGCAAACAGGAAACCGCGTAGCGCCAGCACAGCGCAGGCGGCGATCAGGAAGGGCGTGCGGCCCCAGCGATCGGCGCGCCGGCCGACCAGCAGCGCCACCGGTATGGTGACGAGCTGCGCGACGACGATGCAGCCCGCCATCAGCAACGTCGCGCGGTCGGGATCGGCTAGCGCGATCTTCTGCCCGACCAGGGTGAGCATCGGCGCGTTGGCGAAATGCAGCAGCGCCGCCGCGCTGGCCAGCACGAGGAGGCGGCGGTCGAGCAGCGCGCGCCATATCGCCGGTGCCGTCGTGTGCGCGGCCGGCTGATCGAAGCCGCGGGCGCGCGTATTGTCGATGGCGCGCGCCGGCACCGCGAGAATGGCAATGATGGACGGAATGGCGAAGAGCGGGACGAGATAGAAGACGGCGTTCTGCGTGAACGCCCAGCCGATGAAGCCGGCGAAGGCGGCGATGAAGATGTTGCCGGCTCGATCGAAGGCCGCGTTGCGGCCGAGGCGCGCGGCGATCTGGTGCCGCGCCACGAGACCGAGCGTGATCGCCGCCACGGTCGGGGCGAAGACGGCGCCGAGCACGGCCATCGCGATATCGGCGACCAGCACCACCGGGAAATAGGGCGCGCGCTCGATAGCGACCGAGCAGATCGCCAGCAGCACCACGCCGCCCACGAGCAGGGCGCGTTTGCGCCGTGTGGCATCGATCAACGCGCCGATGGGCATGTGGAAAATGATGCCGAGCAGGCCGGCAATGGTCAGCACGAGGCCGATCGCGGCCGGGTCCCACTGCGCGTGGGTCAGGAGGAAGATGCCGATATAGGGAGCGACTCCGCCGCGCACGTCCGCGAGGAAAAAATTCATCCAGTCGAGTGCCGCGCCGTGCCGCATGCTGTTCCCCTGCCGGAGTCAGGGAGCAAAGCTCGGCCGCGCTGTGCGGGTCGGCGGCGTTACTGGCCACTTGAGTGAAGCGTGGCCTGAGCGTCTCTCCCGTTCCGTGGGACGGACCCTGCACGCGTATGGTTAATCAAAAGTAACGGGTCGCGATTTCCTTGGGGCAGGCGCGCGCCACGGCCCACGCCTGGTGACGCGCTCCGCAGATGAGAAATGTCAGAAAGGCCTGATGGTGCGCCTCGACGGACGCAAACTTGAACGAGCCCTGCTTCGCCAAGGCTCCACAGGGCATCGTGTAGCTCGCTTCGCGAGCGACGCAGGATGGTGCCGCAGGAGGGAATTGAACCCCCGACCCGCGCATTACGAATGCGCGGGTCCACGCTTCTCCGGGTTTCCGTCGGGCTCAGCAGCATTAGACCAGCCAGCGCATAGGCGGGCACGCTTCGCGGCATGATGCCTCCGTAGCAGTCAGCCCACAATGGACGGTTGTAA
>DATAAP010000236.1:0-19532 GCA_036260035.1 Alphaproteobacteria bacterium
GGGCGACCGAAATCACGATCAGCAGGGTCGCGGCGGCGGTGATGGTGAGGCTGATATTGTCGTTGATGCCGCTGAACATCTGGCGGGGCAGGGTGCGCTGGCCTGGACCGCCAAGGAACAGCACGATGATCACGTCGTCGAAGGACACGGCGAAGGCGAACACGGCGCCGGACACGAGGCCTGGCAGGATCAACGGCAGCATGACGCGGAAGAAGGTCACCACTGGATTAGCGCCGAGATTGGCGGCGGCACGCATGAGCGTGCGGTCAAAGCCCGACAAGGTCGCGAGCACGGTGATGACGACGAAGGGCACGGCCAGCGCGGTGTGCGCGAGGATGATGCCGATGAAGGAGTTGGTGAGGCCGAGCGGCGCGAAGGCGAAGTAGATTCCCACCGCCATGATGATCTCCGGCACAATCATCGGGGCGGCAATGATCGCAAGCGCCACGCGATGGCCCCGGAATTTCGTGCGCCACAGGCCGAGGGCGGCGACCGTGCCGAGCACGCTCGCGAGCACGGTCGCGACCGAGCCGATGATCAGCGTGTTCCAGAGCGCGGGAAGCCAGAAATCCGACGCGAAAAACTCCGCATACCAGCGCAGGCTGAGTCCCGGCAGCGGATAGTGCAGGAACGATCCGCTGCTGAACGACAGCGGCACGATCGCGAGGATCGGCGCCACCAGGAACAGGCAGACCAGGCCGGCGAACACGCGCAGGCCCACATGGGCGATGCGTTCGCCGATGGTCGCACTCGGCGGCAGCGTGCTCATACCTTCACCTTCTCGAAGCCGACCAGCTTGCCGTACACGCCGCATAAGACGAGCGTGGCGGCGAGCAGGATGATAGACAGGGCCGCCGCCATGCCCCAGTTGATGGTGCGGCTGGCGTAGAACGCGATCAGGTAGCTGATCATTTGGTCCTCCGCGCCGCCCACAAGCGCTGGCGTGATGTAGTAGCCGAGCGCCTGCACGAAGACTAGCAGGCAGCCCGCGGAAAGGCCGGGTAGGGTCTGCGGCAGGTAGACACGGCGGAAGGCGGTCCAGGGCGATGCGCCCAGCGAAGCGGCGGCGCGCACATAGGCCGGAGGCACGCTTTTCATTACCGAATAGAGCGGCAGCACCATGAATGGCAGCAGGATGTGCACCATCGCGACATAGACACCGAAGCGGTTGAAGATCATGCGCAGCGGCTGCTCGATCAGGCCGGCCGCGAGCAGCGCCGCGTTGGCGACGCCCTCCCGCTGCAGCACGACGACCCATGCCGCCGTACGCACGAGCAGCGATGTCCAGAAAGGCAGAAGCACGAAGAGCAGCAGCAGGTTGGCATGGCGCGCCGGCAGCGAGGCCGCGAGATAGGCGAGCGGATAGCCCAGCAGCACGCAGGCGAGCGTCACCACGCCCGAGATCCAGAAGGTACGGCCGAGCACGTTGCGGAACACCGCCTGCTCCGCAGGTACCTGCTCGATGCCGTCCGCGCCGTGGCGCAGGTCGGCTGCGGCGAGCAGGTAGAAGTCGGTGACCGGGCCGCCAGCGCGGCGTATCGCCGCCCAGGTCTCGCGCTCGCCCCATTTCGGATCGATGCCGATCAGCGTGTCGCGCGCGGACTGTGTCAGGGTTTCGGGCAGGCGGCGCGCCGCCGAGAACATCAGGCTGCGGAAGCCGTTGATGTCGTAGTTGAGCCGCGTCGCAGCACTCGCCAGCGTACCGGCGGCGCGTGCCTCGCGCATATCGGCGATCAGCGCGGCGAAGGCGGCCTCGCCCGGCAGGTCCTCGCCGTCCCAGGCCGCGAGCTCGCGCGTTACCGTGGGCAGCACCTTCGGCACCTCGGGGTCGAGCACGCCGCGCGTCAGCAGCGCACCGATGGGCACGACGAAGGTCGCGAGCAGGAAGAGCAACAGCGGCGCCACCAGGGCTGCCGCCTTGAGCTGCTCGATCTGCCGGCTGCGGCGCAGGAGGCGCTTGAGCGAGGATGTGTCGTCAGTCAGGGCGAGCGTCTTCACGAGATCGCGCATGCGGCGCGACCCTCATCCTCCGTCTTCTCCCGCCAGCGGGAGAAGGGACGCGGCCCAACGCGCGGGACCCTCTCCCGAGCGGGAGAGGGCAGGGTGAGGGTCTATCCGCGCCGTGGTCCCTACCGCGCCACCCAGGCGTTGAAGCGCTGGTTGAGCTTGTCGATGTTCTCCACCCAGAACGGCTCGTCGATATAGATCGCGGTGGCGATGTTCTCGGGCGCCGTCGGCAGGTTGGGCAGGATCGCCTTGTCGATCATGTCGGTCGCCGCCTTGGTGGTGACGCCGTAGGCGATCTTGGTCGGCAGGTTCTTTTGGTTCTCGGGCTGGCTGACGAACTGGATGTACTGCTCGGCCTGCGCCTTGTTGGGCGAGCCCTTCATGATCACCCAGGAGTCGATCGTATAGAGGCTGTTGGTCCACACGATGCCGAAGTTCTTCTTGTCGTTCTTGTTCGCCGCATCGATGCGGCCGTTATAGGCCGATGTCATCGCCACTTCGCCGGAGGCGAGGAGCTGCGGCGGCTGCGAGCCCTTCTCCCACCAGATCAGGTGCGGCTTCAGCTGGTCGAGCTTCTTGAAAGCCCGCTCTATCCCGGCGTCGGTCTTGAGCGTCTTGTAGACATCCTTGAACGGAACGCCGTCAGCCATAAGGGCGATCTCGAGATTCGTCTTCGGGCCCTTACGCAGCGCGCGCTTGCCCGGCCATTTCTGCACGTTCCAGAAATCCGCCCAGCTCTGCGGCCCGTCCTTGATCTTGTCCTTGTCATAGGCGAGCACGAAGTTATAGACGATCGCGCCGACGCCGCAGTCATGCACGGCATCGGGCAGGAACTTGTCCTTGCCGCCGAGCTTCGCCCAATCGATCTTCTCGTAGAGGCCTTCCTCGCAGCCGAGCACGAGTTCCTCCGACTCGACCTGGACGACGTCCCAGTTGTTGTTGCCGCCCTGGATCTTGGCGCGCAGCACGCCGACGCCGCCGTCCCAGTTCTCCTCGAGCAGCTTGATCTTGGTGTTGTCCATGAATGGCTTGAAATAGACGTCGCGCTGCGCGTCCTGATAGGCGCCGCCCCACGACACGACCGTCAGGTCGCGCGCGGCGGCAGGCAGGGCGAGGACAAGGGCAACGGCACCGGCAAGCGCGCCGGTCAGCAGGGCTTTCTTCATCGAGCGGGCCTCCTCTTCGGACAGACGGCCCGACGCGGCGGGCCTTGGTTGCTTTGCGCCGACTCTAGTCCCCGGCCGCAGGCGCGGCAAGGCGACTAGCTGAGTGGTGCGCACCAACAGTGATTCCTCGACCGCCCAGTGGACGGCAATGTGCTACGGCGGCGCCTGCAGATACTCGAGCTCGCGGCATGATAGATCGCCATCCGGTGATCAACGTGCGAAGGCACTTCGACGCGCTGTTTCTAGTGCACGGTCCATTGAGAATTCTGCTGCTACTACCTCGCAGATAGTTGCGGCCGTCCTTCGCTGTGACGAGTATCGGATAAGCGCAAAAGAGGGCTCAAATGCTCGATCTGCTCGGCCCACTGGTGTTGTTCTCCGCAGCCGTCACGCTGACGCCGGGACCGAACGTCGTCCTGGTTACGGCTTCGGCGGCCAACTTCGGGTTTCGGCGCACGATTCCGCAAATGATCGGGATTACGCTGGGCTTTGGCACAATGGTAGCGGCGTCGGGTCTCGGCCTTGCCGGACTGTTTCAAGCGGAACCACAGTTTCACCTGGTCCTCAAGTTTGTAGGTGCTGCGTATCTGCTGTACCTGGCTTGGCGCATCGCACGAGCAGCCGGCGGTGGCGGCGTATCAGCCCGAGCAAGGCCGATTGGCTTGATCGAAGCGGCACTGTTCACCTGGACGAATGCGAAGGCCTGGGTATCGGCGCTCGGAGCGGTCGCGGCCTATACGACGTTGGGATCCGACTTGATGCTGCAGACTGCGATGATTGCGGCCGTGTTGGCCGCCTTTTGCCTTCTCTCCTGCGTGATCTGGGCCGGCTTCGGTACCGCCATCGGGCAGTTCCTGAGCAACCCGCGGATCCATGCAACGTTCAACTGGTCGATGGCCGGACTGCTCATAGTCTCTCTCGTCCCCGTGTTCTGGTAGAGGGAGCACCCTAGGAGCGGCTGACCCGAGCGACGGGGACGCTGCCCGCTTCCTGTTCGGGCAACTCCGCAGGAGTACGGTTTCCGTCGATCCGTCGGCCGCATCAGCTTCCACACTGCGGATAGGGTGGCGCACGACGTCCAAGGTTGGTGGTGGTGCCGGGCTGGAGCGCCCCGACCAGAAGCTCCATTAGTCGAACTGGGAGGTTCGACTGAGGAGGTTTCAATGGCGGTTAACAACGACCGTCTCTTCCAGCGCGAGCATATGGTCAATTGCTCTGGCCATTTCGGCGAGATTGGCGGCCGCTAACTCGCGCTGACGCTATTCCGGTGCAAAGTCGGCCGCCAGCAGCAGCGCATTGTGCTGACGAAGCGGAAGCGCGACCTCGACTGCGAGACAATCCGCCATGTCCCGGCTCGGCGCGGCCAGTTTCGAGAAGGTTGCTTGGCGCACATGAATACCTCGGAGATAGTTGCGCGTTCTTAGGCAGCGATCATGATGCCGTCACCCGCATCGCCCTGACAGAGGAACACGGCTGATCGAAACAGTGACGTAGGCGACCTCCGGCGCACATCTTGTTTAACTTCGGCACCGCGATGCTGCGCGCGTGCGGTGAGGAGCATTTTGCCTCGTGTTTTGCGCGTCTTGGGGTCTCTCTTTTTGCTGAGCGATAGCCGACCTGACGCTTCCCTGCACCGGTGCGCGCGTTCTCTGCGGAGGTTTTCGTCGTGCTATCCAATCGTTGGCTTGTCCTCACCCTGCTGTTCGCCGTTCGCACCGGCATGGGCATCCAGTATCAGGCGGTTGCCGCGCTCTCGCCGCTGTATATGGAGGACTTTGCGCTCAGCATCGCGGATATTGGCTTCTTGATCGGGCTCTACCATGCGCCCGGCGCGTTGCTGGCTTTCCCCGGCGGTGCGATCGCCGCACGGCTAGGAGATAAGCGCGTTGTCATCATGGGCCTCGCGCTGATGGTGGCGGGCGAGCTTATGATGGCGATGGCACTGGGCTGGAGCATGCAAGTCGCTGGCCGGTTCGTTGCTGGTGGTGGCGGAATCCTGCTCAGCGTTTCGATATCGAAGATGGTGACCGACTGGTTCGCCGGCAAAGAGATCGCAACGGCGATGGCGATCATCGGAAATGCCGCTCCCTTTGGAATCGCCATCGCATTACTTGCTCTGCCGACGATCGCGGAGATGGGTGGAAGAATGCTCGTATCGGGCGGTATCATTGCCTATGCGATTGCCGCGATGGCATGCCTGACTCTTGGCTATCGGCCTGCGACGCAGGCGAAGGCCGTGCAGGCGGCCGGTTCGCTCTGGCCGGCCTGGAACACGGTTCAGGCGGTCGTGGCTGCGGGCGTCGTCTACGGTCTTTACAACGCAGCGCTGGTGTCCGTCATCGGATTTGGCCCGCTGATGCTGATCGAGCGGGGCTGGACGATAACCACAGCCAACTCGATCACAAGCGTTGTGCTGTGGCTCTGCGCGTTGTCTCTACCTGCTGGAGGATGGCTGGCGGACTGGACGCAACGCAGCGGACTGGTGCTCGCCACCGGCCTTGCGGGATTTGCTGGCGCACTCATCATTGCCGCGCGCGTCGATATCGTCCTGCCGGCGTTCATTTCGCTCGGGATTCTCAGCGGCGTGGCGTGCGGGCCGATTATGGCGCTACCGTCACAGGTGCTGACACCAAATACGCGTGCGGTCGGAATGGGAATCTTCTACACGGTCTATTACGCGCTGCAGATAGCTTGTCCATCGCTCGTTGGGGCCATAGCGGATATGTTCGGCCATTCCTACGTGGCGCTCGATATTGGCGCAGCGTTTTTGTTGGTTGGGGCCCTCGCCTGGATGCTCTTCCGCCGCATCTCCAACGGCGCGGTGGCACCACAGTCCGCCATCTAGGTACAGAATTGCAGTGTATGGATGATGCTTTCGTGTATGGCGACGGTTTCCGGGCCCATCAAATAGCTGTTGAGCGGGCGCTAAGCGAGATGCGGAACGCAGCGAGCGTCTGGTGCGACTAGGTTTCCGGTGCCATGGCGAGCCCGTCTTCGGCACGCCAAATGGCGTCGGTCGGCGCGCCTTCGGTCAACGCGCCGCCGTGCTGCGTGATCGGCAGTTTCACCATGCAGCTCTCGCCGCCTTCGAGTTCGATGCGCGCGCGGATGTGATCGCCGAGGTAGATCAGCTCGCGCACCGTGGCGGGGAGGCGGTTGACGGTGCCCTGTTGCGGCGCGGTGCTGCCGAGCGCGATCCGCTCCGGCCGCAGCGATACGATCACAGCCGAGCCCGGCGCGGGAGCGTCGACCGCCCGCGCGGCGATGCGCGCACCGCTCGTGAGGCGCACGGTGCACGCTTCTTGAGAGATATGCTCGAGCGTGCCGCGCAAACGGTTGTTCTCGCCGATGAAGCGCGCAACGAAGGCATTGCGCGGCCGCTCGTATAGCGCCGTGAGTGTATCGATCTGCTGCACCTCCCCGCGATGGAACACGGCAATGCGGTCGGACATGGTGAGCGCCTCCGCCTGGTCGTGGGTGACGTACACGACGGTGACGCCGAGCCGCTCGTGGATGTGGCGGATCTCGAACTGCATCTCCTCGCGCAGCTGCTTGTCGAGCGCGCCGAGCGGCTCGTCCATCAATACCAGCTTCGGCTCGAAGACGAGCGCGCGCGCCAAAGCGACACGCTGCTGCTGGCCGCCGGAGAGCTGGTTGGGCCGGCGCTGCTCGTAACCCTCGAGCCGCACCATGCCGAGCGCACGCTTGATCCGCTGCGTGGTCTCCTCGCGCGAGACGCCGCGGACTGAGAGCGGGAAGGCGATGTTCTCGGCGACCGTCATGTGCGGGAATAGCGCGTAGTTCTGGAACACCATGCCGATTTCGCGCTTATGCGGCGGCAGGCGGGTGAGGCTGCGCCCCTCGAGCGTGACGTCGCCGGCGGTCGGCGTCTCGAAGCCGGCAAGCATCATCAGGGTGGTGGTCTTGCCCGAGCCTGATGGCCCGAGCAGGGTCAGGAACTCGCCGCGGTAGATGTCGAGATCGAGGTTGCGGACGACGAGCGTTTCGCCATCGAAGGTCTTGCGCACGCCGCGAAAGGCGGCGATCACGTCGCGCGGTGCTGCCATGCGGACACTATAGCCGGCGCTCGCGGCGAGCGAATAGTGCGGTCGTCGCGGACGGAGAAAATTGCTGGCGCAGGCTTCCGCCTACCCTAAGGAAGATGACTTAGGCTGCG
Organism: Alphaproteobacteria bacterium; assembly: GCA_036260035.1. GTDB lineage: Bacteria > Pseudomonadota > Alphaproteobacteria > CACIAM-22H2 > CACIAM-22H2 > DATAAP01. The sequence goes on from DATAAP010000236.1 coordinate 7,351, forward strand.
CGTTTGAGGCGTAGCGTGGACCAGACGTCCTCTAGAGCTGCCACCAACGCATCCATCGCCGCGTCGTCGTGCAGCGGCGTCGGCGTCAGGCGCAGCCGCTCCGCCCCGCGCGGCACGGTCGGGTAGTTGATCGGCTGCACGTAGATGCGGTGCCGCTCGAGCAGCGCGTCGGAGGCCTGCTTGCACTGCACGGCGTCGCCGACGAAGACCGGTACGATGTGGCTGACGCTCGGCATCACCGGCAGGCCGGCTGCGGCGAGAAGACGCTTGAGGCGTGCGGCGCGTTCCTGGTGCCGCGCGCGCTCGGCGCCGCTTGTCTTCAGATGGCGCACCGAAGCCACTGCGCCGGCGGCGATCACCGGCGGCATCGCCGTCGAGAAGATGAAGCCCGGCGCGAAGCTGCGCACGGCGTCGACCAGCGCCGCGTTGCCGGTGATATAGCCGCCGACGATCCCGAAGCCCTTCGCGAGCGTGCCCTGGATCACGTCGACCCGGTGCATCACGCCGTCGCGCTCGGCCACGCCGGCGCCGCGGTCGCCGTACATGCCGACCGCGTGCACCTCGTCGAGATAGGTCATGGCGCTGTAACGCTTCGCGAGGTCGCAGAACGCGGCGATCGGGGCGATATCGCCGTCCATCGAATAGACCGATTCGAAGGCGATCAGCTTCGGCCGGCCTGGCTCGATCCCGCGCAGCGCGCCCTCGAGATCCGCCGCATTATTGTGCTTGAAGATGCGCTTCTCGCAGCCGCTGTGGCGGATCCCCTCGATCATCGAGGCGTGGTTCAATTCGTCGGAGAAGATCACGCACCCGGGCAGCAGCTTGCCGATCGTGCTGAGGGCAGCCTCGTTGGCGTTATAGCCCGAGCCAAAGATCAGGGCGGCTTCCTTGCCGTGCAGGTCCGCGAGCTCGCGCTCCAGCAGCACGTGATAGTGGTTGGTGCCGGAGATGTTGCGCGTACCACCCGCGCCGGCGCCGCACGATGCAAGTGCCGCCTGCATTGCCTCAAGGACGACGGGATGCTGGCCCATGCCGAGATAGTCGTTGGAGCACCACACGGTGACGTCGGCCGGGCCGTTCGGCCCGTGCCAGCGCGCGCGCGGAAAGGCGCCGCAGATGCGCTCGAGATCGGCAAAAACGCGGTAGCGCCCCTCGGCCTTCAGCCGGCCCAACGCTTCGGTGAAATAGCGTTCGTAGTCCATCGGGTTAGACGCTGCCCTCCCGGACGAGAATTAAGCACCAATCTTGGCAGCCACAAACCGCAAAAAGCCCGTCGCGGCGTTAGGCCGCAAATCTAGCGCCAATCGGGCACCGCGGGTGTGATCTAGATCAAGCGCCTGGTCTATGGGTTTCTCGGCGCCGCTTTTCTAGCGGCTGAATGAGCCGATGCCCGGGCTGGCTATGCCGCCTGAGTGGAGGCGGACGCTGCCGCCCCGCACGGCCTTGGAAGTGAAGTTGCTGATGGCGGGGCTGGCGATGCCGCCTGAGCTGAACGGGGCGCTACTGCCACGCCGTCGTTCGACGAAGCGCAGGTCCGTCCTCCCGCGTGTGATCTCGATTGCAGGCCGGTCCCGCTTCACAAGGAACCGTGATCGGTCGAACGAGTGGGAGTCGAAGAACCGACCATCGAAGGGCACCCATAAGCCCGGCAGGTAGGCACCGCCGTAGCCCTGGTAGAGTATGTCGTCGCCCGGCACGGCCGACGGGTCCCGGACGACCAAGCGGTGGCCGGGATCGTCGCTGCGGGGCCGCATCTCCGGCGTTGGTCCGCCCAGCACGACCACGCGCGGTCCGATTTCATCCACCGGTGCTGCGAATACGACTGCCTCAACCGCACCCGCGGTGCCGTCCCGGGTGCAGATCGCCCGGAAAGGCTGGCCGGCCGCGGTCAGGTCCATACGGACGATGCGCGTCGAGTCGCGAGCGGTATGGCCGGGTCGGCCAAAATCGAGCCGTTCCTGGCCAAAGCGCTCGCGGACGGCCGCCTGGCAGGCGGCGGTCAGCGTGGCATCGGCGGGGGCGGCGGCCTCGCTGGCCGGATCCTGCACCGCGAGGGCGCCGAAGGGGCGCGGGTCGGCGGCAGCGGGCGGAGCGAGAGCGAAGAGGACGGTCCAGACCGCGAAGCCGCGACGGCCGAACGGAAGACCAAGCATGGCCGTAACCCTTCTTGTCCCCTCAGCGGCCAGCCTACGCCGATGCCGCCGGGAGGGAAAGGGCTAGGCCATCGTCGCGACGGCGGCCGGGATCATAAGGGCGCCGACGGCGAGTGCCACGGCGGTGATCCGCTCGGCGATCGTCCACTGCTTCCAGTCGATGAGGAAATGGCGCATGGCAAGCCTCCTCCGTTGACAGGAGCTTGGCACCTCCTGGCGGTGCCCGCTCATGCCGATGGCGAATGATGTCGATAACCGGCGTCCGCCGCCGGGAGCGGTGCCGCTTCAGCGGCCCGCGGAATTAGGCGGCGACGGCGTCGCCGTTGCTGTTCGCGTGCTTCAGCACGGCTTTCGTGAAATCGCTGCCGGCTTCGAACGCGACCAGATGCTCGTCCTGCGCGGAGTCGCCGGCATAGACGAGGGAGTCCGACGGAAAGCCGAGCTTCTCCAGCGCCGCCTTGACCTGGGCGAGGAAAGCCGGGTCGCCGGCGAGGCGGCCCTTGCGCCGGGCGCCGAGTGCTGCCGGATCGAAGAAGGCGTCGACGAGGCACTCGGAGCCGTTGAGGCGCGGCGTCGCCACAATCTCAAGCTCGATCGATGCGGCTTCGTCATTAGCCGCATTCTTGTTCGTGCCGCAGCGGAGCTGCAGCGCGCGGGCGATGACGATGTCGGACAGATAGTCGTGCATGTTCGAATTCCCTGCTCTTGGTTCCGCCCCGACCGCAAAATTTTCAGCAGTTGGTTAAGTGCACGTTAACGCCGCGAAAGCGCGGCGCGCGTGTCTAGCGCAATCGCCGCGATCATTCCATGCGCCAAGATGCCACGCACGCGAGCAGACGGACAGCGCGTCATTCGCTCACGCGCGCAGCACTACCCGCAGGCACTAACCAGATGAGGAAGGGAACTAGTGCGGCGCGGCGACGGTTGCTGTCGCCGCGCGCTATGGCGTCGACGCTTTCTCAGGCGTGCGGCGCCTTGCGGCGCCGCAGAGCCAGTGCGACGAATCCCGGTCCGGCGAGCCATGCGAAAGCCGGCTCCGGGATCGGCGTGAGGACATAGACGCGCGGACCCTCGTCCGTGATGTAGATGACGCCGTTCTCGTCGATGGTGACGCCCTCGGCGCTCGTCGAGATGCCGCCGAAGTCGAATTCGCTGAGGATCGCGCCGTCGCGCGCCACTTCGAGCAGCCTGCGCGATTCCTGGCTATAGATCAGCAGATTGTCTTCGTCTGCCGTGCCAAGCAGGGACGGCACGGCCGCCAGCACCTGGACGTCCGACAGGTCATCCACGCCCAGCGCGTTATCACCGATCAGGGTTGCCAGCAGCGCGCTGCCGGCGCCGAAATCCGCCGTTGCTTCGCCGACCGCTTGCGGCGTCTTCTCCTTGACGAAGACGAACTTGCCGGTGCGCGGATCGAAGGAGACGCCTTCGATGCCGATGTTGCCGACCGTGGGCCCCAGCGAAATGCTTTGCAGCGACGAGCGCGCCACGGCACCGCCGGCGCTGTAGGTCAGGACGAACAGATCCTGCAGCCGCTCCTCGGCAAGAACGAACTGGCCGCCGCCCATATAGGTGAGCCCTTCGGTGTCTTGGAAGCCGGTAAGCGTCATCTTGCTCACGGCCGTGCCCGTGCGCGTCACTTCGACGATGGCCTCGCCCTCGTCGCCGAGCACGAACAGGTTCCCGCTGTTCCAGTTGTAGGTAATCGCCGATGATTCCGATGCATCTACCGGTGGCAGGCTGAACGTGCCCGTTAGCCGATAGCGCGACAGATCGATCGAGGTCGGCCCAGCATAGGCGGCTGACGACGCCAGCAGGACGAGGCCGATCGCGATGGAACGCGAGAACATGCAGTGCTTCCCCCGGTTGGGCGATCAGACGGGGGGAAGCTACGCACAGCGCGTTGCACCGCCATGGCGGTTCGATGACGCGACGGTAATTTCTTCCTGACGTGCGGGCGTGCTTACGCGGCGGCGAGGCCCTTGTCGCGCACCATCGCGGCGGTGTCCTCCAGCGCCAGCGTGAAGCGGCGGAAGACCTCGTCGATCTGGTCCGCGGTGGCGATCAGCGGCGGGCAGAGCGCGACGCGGTCGCCGAGCAGCGCGCGGCAGATCAGCCCATGCGCTTCTGCGCGTTTGGCCATATAGGCGCCGACCATTTGCTTCGGCTCGAACGCGCGCTTGGGCTGCCTCGACTGCATGAGCTGGACCGCGCCGATCAGGCCGACGCTCTGCGCCTCGCCGACGAGCGGATGCGTGGCGAGCTTCTGGAAGCCAGCCTGGAAGCGCGGCGCCACGCTGCGGACATGGCTCAGGATGTCGCGCTCCTCGTAGATTTTGAGGGTTTCGATCGCCACCGCCGCCGCGACCGGATGCGCGGAATAGGTGTAGCCGTGGCCAAACGTGCCGATCTTCTCGCTCTCGGCGACCATCGCCTTCCAGATCGACTCGTTGACCAGCACGGCGGAGATCGGCAGGTAGGCCGAGGACAGCGCCTTTGCCATGACCAGCATGTCCGGCTGGATGCCGAAGGTCTGGGCGCCCCACATGCTGCCGGTGCGTCCGAAGCCGCAGATCACCTCGTCACAGATGAACAGAATGTCGTACTTTTTCAGGATCGCCTGGATCTTTGTAAAGTAGCCCTTGGGCGGGACCAGCACACCGCCAGCGCCCATAACCGGCTCGGCGATGAAGGCCGCGATCGTGTCGGGCCCCTCGCGCAGGATCAGCGCCTCCAGGCTCTCCGCCATGCGCGTCGTGAACGCCTCCTCGCTTTCGCCCGGATTGGCGAAGTTGTAGGCGTGCGGGCAGTCCGTATGGATGATGTTGGCGATCGGCAGGTCGAAGTCGCGGTGGTTGTTCGGCAGCCCGGTCAGGCTAGCCGACGCGATCGTGACCCCGTGATAGGCGCGCTGGCGCGAAATGATCTTCTTTTTCTGCGGGCGGTTGAGCGCGTTGTTGTAGTACCAGACGAGCTTGATCGCAGTGTCGTTCGCCTCCGAGCCGGAATTGGCGAAGAACACACGCGCCATCGGCGAGGGCGCCATCGCCAGCAGCCGCTCGGCGAGTTCGATCGCCGGCTCGTGTGATTTCGCGGCGAAGACGTGATAGGTCGGCAGCTGGCGCAGCTGCCGCGTGGCCGCCTCGACGAGGCGCTCCTCGGAAAAGCCCAGCGACGTGCACCATAGGCCGGCAAGGCCCTCGATATACTCCTTGCCGCTGTCGTCGTAGATATAGATGCCCTTGCCCCGCGCGATGACGAGGGGCCCGTCCTTCTCGTGCGCCTTTAGATTCGTATAGGGGTGCACGACCGAGGCGATGTCGCGCGCGCTCAGTGAATTCCCGCGTCCCGCGCTGCGCAGATCGTTCATAGGCTTCTCCTGTGGACTCGAACTCTGAAGTGTAGGCCGCATGCGCGTCCAGGTCCACTCATGGCATCCATGCGGCGGCGGCAGGCGAAATGTGCGGCGCTTTTCGACTGAGCCAAGCTACGGCATAAGCAATTAGCGCAGCATCCTGTCGGCCTCGGAGTGTCAAATGGACAGATGGCTCAAGCCCGCCCTCGATTATGTCCCGCGCTGGCTGGAGTACCAGAGGCGGCTCTCCGAGCAGCCGGGTTGCGCGTTCGCGGTTGCGCACGGCGGTCGGGTGCTGCTCGAAGGGGCTTTCGGCCTCGCGAACATCAAGACGCGTGAGCCGATGACCCCGCGCCACCGTTTCCGCGTGGCCTCACATTCCAAGAGCTTCACGGCCGCAGCGATCATGAGGCTGCGTGACGAAGGCAGGCTGCGGCTCGATGACCATATCGGCCAATACGTGAAGGAGCTGCATCCGAAGATAGCGTCGGTCACACTGGCGCAGCTCCTGTCCCATTCCGGCGGGCTTGTCCGAGACGGGTACGACGGCGGCCAGTGGTTCGACCGAAGGCCATTCCTGAGCGACGCCGAGATTCGCAGCGACCTTGCGCGCGGCCCGATCATCGAACCCGGAGAGCGATTCAAGTATTCGAATCACGGCTACGGCCTGCTCGGCCTGGCGATCGCCGCGGTGACGGGAGAGCCCTACCAAGACTACGTCCAGCGCACGATCGTTGCTGCCTCGCGCCTGGCCGAAACCACGCCGGACTTTCCATCAGGCAGCCTCAAGCCCTTCGCGCGGGGCCATAGCGGCAAGGTCTTGCTGGGCCGTCGGCTCGTCATCCCCGGCGATAACCGGACCCATGCGCTCGCGGCCGCGACCGGTTTCGTCAGTACGGCGGCCGATCTCGCGCGCTTCTTCAATCTGCTGCATCCGGCGGCTACACATAGTGTGCTTTCGAAGCCGGCGCGGCGCGAGATGATCAGGCGCCACTGGCGCGTGCCCCACTCGGCGATCGAGAGATACTACGGTCTCGGCTTGGATTGCGGCAATCTGCAGGACTGGACCTATTTCGGGCATGGCGGTGCCTTCCAAGGGTACATCACGCGCACCGCCACATTCGTTGAGCCCGCCGTCACCGTCTCGGTGCTCACGAATGCCGGCGATGGCCTCGCGCCCTTCTGGCTCGACGGCATCGGCCACGTGCTTCGCGCTTTCGCGCGGCATGGCGCGCCCGGCCGGCGCAATGCCGATTGGGCGGGCCGCTGGGCGGGGTTTGCCGGGATTGCCGACTGGCTGCCGATGGGAAAGACCAAGGTGATTGTCGCAACGCCGGCCTTGTTCAATCCTCTGATGGATGCAAGCGAGCTCGAAGTGACCGGTCGCGACAAGGCGCGCATCGCGCTAGCCCACGGATTCTACAGCCATGGGGAGTCGGTGACGCGTCTGCGCGACGCCCGCGGCCGCATCACCGGCGTGCAATTTGGCAGCTGGAAGCTGACGACCGAGGCGGCGGCGCGGCGCGAAATGATCGCCCGCTATGAAGGCTGAGCTGAAACGATCGAAACGAAGCCGGTCCGAGGCGCTCGTGCAAGTTTGTTGACTTGGGCATAAACCATTCTAAGTTTGAGCAAACTCGGATGGGTGGACGGCAAATCCACCCGCCGGGACAGGGAAAGCAGGCAGGCGGACCGGCCCCTCGCGGCGCCGGCTCCGGAGAACGGGAGAGAATACATGCGCATGCGCGCTTTACGAGTAGCCGGCGGGCTTGGTGCCGCCGTGGTGTTGGCGTTCGGCTTCATTCAGGCGGAGGCGGATGCCAAGACATTGCGTTGGTCGAGCCAAGGCGACTTCCTGACCATGGATCCCCATGCGCAGAACGAAGCGCTCAACAACGCGGCGACCGGCCAGGTCTATGAGCCGCTCATCAATCGCGACAAGGAGATGAAGCTCGAACCGAGCCTCGCCACCTCGTGGAAGCAGGAGGGGACGGACCGTTGGCGCTTCACACTCCGCCAGGGGGTCAAGTTCCACGACGGGGCGCCGTTCACGGCCGATGACGTCGTGTTCTCCATCCAGCGCGTGATGGCGCCGACCTCGAACTTCAAACAGTACTTGGTGGGTGTGACCGAGGCGAAGAAGGTCGACGACTTCACCGTCGACATCATCACCAGCGGGCCCAACCCGGTGCTGCTGCAGCAGCTCACCGAAGTGCGGATCATGAGCAAGGCGTGGTCCGAGAAGCACAACGTGGTGAAGCCACAGAACTTCGTCGAGAAGGAAGAGACCTACGCAGTCCGCAACATGAACGGCACCGGGCCGTACATGCTGAAGTCGCGCGAAGTCGATATCCGCACTGTCTTCGTCGAGAACCCGAACTGGTGGGGCAAGCGCGAGGGCAACGTGACTGAGATGGTCTACCAGCCGATCAAGTCCGATGCGACGCGCATTTCGGCCCTGATCTCCGGTGAGATCGATTTCGTGCTTGACCCGCCGCTGCAGGATATCGAGCGGCTGAAGAGGGGCGGCGCCAAGGTCGTCGAGGGCAACGAGAACCGCACGATCTTCTTCGGCTTCGACCAGCACCGCGACGAGCTGCTCTACTCGAACGTCAAGGGCAAGAACCCGTTCAAGGACCTGAAAGTCCGTCAGGCGGTCTATCACGCGATCGATATCGAGGCGATCAAGAGCCGCATCATGCGCGGCCAGGCGCTGCCGACCGGCTCGATCATCGCGCCTCAGGTCAACGGCTTCACGAAGGAGATCGACGTGCGCCTGCCGTTAGATCGCGCCAAGGCGAAGCAGCTGCTCGCCGAGGCCGGCTACCCGAACGGTTTCGAGGTGACGCTCGACTGCCCGAACAACCGCTACATCAACGACGAGGAGATCTGCCAGGCAGTGACCGCGATGCTGGCGCAGGTCGGCATCCAAGCCAAGCTCAACGCCATGCCGCGCGCGACGTATTTCCCGAAAATCCAGAAATACGAGACGAGCTTCTACATGCTCGGCTGGGGCGTGCCGACCTTCGACGCGCTCTATTCGCTGCAGAGCCTCGCCCAGACCGTTGGGCAGGGCGGCGACGGCAACTTCAACCTTGGCAAGTACTCGAACCCGAAGTTCGATGCCTTGGTCAACCAGATCAAGATCGAGACCGACCAAGAGAAGCGCAACGCAATGATCGTCGACGCGCTGAAGATCCACAACGCGGATGTCGCGCACGTGCCGCTGCACCACCAGGTGATCCCGTGGGCGATGCGCGCCAACGTCAACGTGGTGCACCGGGCGGACAACCGGCTCGAGCTGCGCTGGGTGCAGATCAACTGAGACGGCAGGTGGCCCGGTCCTGCGGATCGGGCCACCGCACTTCTCGCGTGCGACGCGATGGCGCAGGAGGCAAATGGACGCAGCCATTGATTTGCCGCGAATCACTCCGCTAGGGACAGCGCCATGATCGCCTTCATCATCCGGCGGCTGCTGCAGTCCGTGCTCGTTATGCTGACCGTGGCCTTCGTCGCCTTCGCGCTGTTCACCTATGTCGGCGACCCGGTCTCGATCATGCTCGGCCAGGATTTCAGCGAGACCGAGCGTGCCCGCATCGCGCGCGAGCTTGGCCTCGACCGCCCGTTCTTTGTTCAGTTCGCGCGCTTCATCGGCAACGCGCTGGAGGGCGACTTTGGGCTCTCGTACCGGCTCGCGCGGCCGGTCGCCGACCTGATCGTGGAGCGTCTGCCGGCGACATTGGAGCTGAGCCTCGTGGCGGCCGTCATCGCGCTGGCGGTCGGCGTGCCGATGGGCGTTTACACCGGCCTCAACCGAGATTCCTGGCTCAGCCGCGTGTTCCTGACCGTCTCGCTCGTCGGCGTCTCGCTGCCAACCTTCCTGATCGGCATCCTGCTGATCTACATCTTCGCCGTGCAGCTTAACGTGCTGCCTTCCTTCGGCCGCGGCGAGGTAGTCAAGCTCGGCTGGTGGACGACCGGCTTCCTCACGCCGAGCGGCCTCAAGTCGCTGATCCTGCCGTCGATCACGCTCGGGTTGTTCCAGCTCACGCTGATCATGCGCCTAGTGCGCTCGGAGATGCTTGAGGTCCTGCGCACCGACTACATCAAGTTCGCGCGTGCGCGCGGGCTGTCGAACCGCGCCGTGCACTTCGGCCACGCACTCAAGAACACGCTGGTGCCAGTGATCACCATCACCGGGCTGCAGCTCGGCGCCATCATCGCCTTTGCCATCATCACCGAGACGGTGTTCCAGTGGCCGGGCATGGGCTTGCTGTTCATCCAGTCGGTCTATTTCGCCGACGTGCCGGTGATGGCCGCCTATCTCTGCCTGGTCGCGTTCTTCTTCGTGACGATCAACCTGGTCGTCGACCTGCTCTATTACGCTGTCGATCCACGCCTGCGTGCGGATCGCGCGGTCGCTGGAGGGCATTGATGGCGACCCAGCTTGAAATCAGGCAGGCGCCGCGGCCGGGCTGGCTTGCGCGCGCGCTCGAGAGCGATCTCTTCTACAGCTTCCGCAAGTCGCCGTTGACGGTGATCGCCGCGATCGTGACGGTGGTCTGCTTCTCCGCCGCGTTGCTGGCGCCGTGGATTGCGCCCCATAACCCGTTCGACCTCCGCACGCTGAACTTGCTGGACGCCTTCAATCCGCCGGCCTGGGTGGAGGAGGGGGACCCGAAATTCCTGCTTGGGACCGACGACCAGGGCCGCGACGTGCTGTCGACCATCATGTTCGGTGCGCGCATTTCGTTGCTGGTCGGGTTTTGCTCAGTGATCTTCGCGATGACGCTGGGCGTGACACTCGGCCTGATCAGCGGCTATGTCGGCGGCGCGGTCGACGCGGTGATTATGCGCATCGCCGACGTGCAGCTCAGCTTCCCGGCCATCCTGATTGCGCTGCTGGTCGACGGCATCCTACGCGCCGCCTTCCCGCGCGAGCTGCACGACCAATTCGCGCTCTACGTCCTCATCTTGTCGATCGGCCTGTCCTACTGGGTGCAGTACGCGCGCACGGTGCGCGGCTCGACCTTGGTGGAGAAGAACAAGGAGTACGTGCAGGCCGCGCGCGTGATCGGCGTCCACCCGATACGCGTGCTGTTCTCGCACATCCTGCCGAACGTCACGGGGCCGGTGCTGGTGATCGCCACCATCAACCTCGCGCTGGCGATCATCACCGAGGCGACGCTGTCCTTCCTCGGCGTCGGCATGCCGCCGACGCAGCCCTCGCTCGGCACGCTGATCAACAAGGGCAACGACTTCCTGATGTCCGGCGAATGGTGGATCACCATCTTCCCCGGCCTCGCGCTGGTCCTGATGGCGCTATCGGTGAACCTGCTTGGCGACTGGCTGCGCGACGCGCTGAATCCGAAGCTGCGCGTGACGCGATGACGCGCGTTCCTGCCAACCAGCCGCTGCTCGACGTGCGCGGCTTGCGCGTCGAGTTCCCGACCCGGCGCGGCACGCTGGTCGCGGTCGACGACGTGTCGTTCCACATCGATCCCGGCGAGGTGCTCGGCGTCGTCGGCGAGTCCGGCGCCGGCAAGTCGCTGACGGGGACCGCCATCATCGGCCTGCTGGAGCCGCCGGGTCGGATCGCCGGCGGCGAGATCCTGCTCGATGGTCGCCGCATAGACAACCTGTCCTACGAGCAGATGCGCCGCATTCGCGGCCGCGAGATCGGCGCCATCTTCCAGGACCCGCTGACCTCACTCAATCCGCTCTACACGATCGGCCGGCAGCTCATCGAGACCATCCAGACTCACACCGATCTCGACGCGACCGCAGCGCGCAAGCGCGCGGTGCAGCTGCTGCAGGATGTCGGCATCCCTGCCGCCGAGCGCCGTATCGAGCACTACCCGCACCAGTTCTCCGGCGGCATGCGGCAACGCGTGGTGATCGCGCTTGCGCTCTGCGCCAATCCGCGGCTAATCATCGCCGACGAGCCGACCACGGCACTCGACGTGTCGATCCAGGCGCAGATCATCACGCTGTTGAAGCGGCTGTGCCGCGAGCACGGCACCGCGGTGATGCTGGTGACGCACGACATGGGCGTGATCGCCGAGACGGCGGACAGAGTCGCCGTCATGTATGCCGGGCGCATCGCCGAGATCGGTCCGGTGCGCGACGTCATCAAGCAGCCCAAGCATCCCTATACGATCGGCCTGATGGGCTCGATCCCGAAGATTTCGCGCCGCGACGAGCGCCTCGCCCAGATCGACGGGGCGATGCCGCGGCTCAACGCGATTCCGAAGGGCTGCGCGTTCAACCCGCGCTGCCCACGCGTTTTCGGGCGCTGCCTCGCCGAGCGGCCGGATCTGATCGCGGTGGAGCGCAGCCGTGTGGCGTGCTGGCTTTACGACGAAGCGGGTGCACAACCGCTCAAGGTGGCCGGCGATGACTGAGGCCGCGACCATGGGTCAGCCGCTCTTGGTCGCGCGCGACCTCGCGCGCTACTTCGACGTCTCGCGGCCGTGGCTCAACCGCGTGCTGGAGGGTCAGAAGCGCCAGATCCTCAAGGCGGTCGACGGCGTCGATTTCGAGATCAGGCGCGGACAGACCCTATCGCTGGTCGGTGAATCGGGCTGCGGCAAGTCGACGGTGGCGCGCCTGGTGGTCGGTCTCTATCCGCCGACCGCGGGCTCGATCGAGTTCGACGGCAACGACATGGCGGG
>DATAAP010000237.1:0-1704 GCA_036260035.1 Alphaproteobacteria bacterium
AAATCCGTGGTCTCTTGATCACAACAAGTGTTGCACGCGCATGGGTTTACGGCCGCCAACAATTCTGTGACCGTGGCGGTACAGCCGCCGGCCGCCACGCAGGAAGGACCCGCAATCGCAGGCATTTGAGACGAATTGCGCGATTGTCGCGCAGGCGGCGCGCGTCAGTCTGCCGCTGCCGGCGCAGGCCCGGCGCGGCGCGCCGACGATCGACTTCATCAGACAGGAGGGCCGGTGCCTTCCCGGACCGATTTCGCCGCACCGACGTTTGTTGATGATCAACACAGCAAACGGGCATCGGCCGCGCAGCCGGGAGACACCATGGCAGTCAGCTCACCAACGGGCAACATCTTCGCCGATGCCGCAGCACTCGCGGCCAACGCCTACAACGATACCCCAGCCAGCGCCGCACTCGGCTGGCAGCCGCTTGGCGCCGCCGAACTCGGCCTTGCGCCCGCCGGCTCGTTCAATGCGGGCACCTACACGTTCAGCAACGGCATCTATGTCGGCACCGACGCGACGAACAGCGCGGTCGCCCATCTGTACGTGGGTGAGCTCGACGGCGAGACCACGCTGGCGCTCGCTTTCCGCGGCACCGACGAGATCCCCGGCGACCTTCCGGACCACGTGCATTTCGTCGACCACTACGCCCAATTCGAACCGCTGATCGCGGCCGTACAGAGCTATGCCGACGATGTCGGCGTCGACCGCGTCCTCGTGACCGGCCACAGCCTCGGATCGAGCATGGTTGCCACCGCGATGGTGGAGGAGGGCTGGGTCAACGACCCCAAATACCTGGGTGTTGCGATCGCCTCGCACGGCACGGACGCCTCGGTGGCCGAGACGGCGCCGGCCGAGGTGACGAACCTCGTCAATTTCATTCACACGCAGGATTTCCTGGCGCTGGCGCGCGAGGATGGCCTGCCGGCGCTGACGCTCGCGGCCCTCGTCGGCGCGCCGAGTTTCGGCGACGCAGCCGATTTCGAGCCGAAGGAGCGGGTCGGCGTCGATGTCTGGATCGACACCGGCAACGCGGTCCGCCTGCTGGGCGGCGCCGCGCAAGGGAGCTTCGAGGACCCCATCACCGCCGAGCACCGCATCGGCCGCTATGAAGCGGATATCGACGCGCTTGCGCGGCAGCAGGCGCTCGAACCGGAGGCGCTGCTGGCGAGTGCAGAGCCGCACTACTTCGCGGTGGGCACAGACGGCGCCGACAACTTCGCACAGGACCAGTTCTCCTTCGACGAGCAGGTCAACGAAGAGCTGTTTCCGACAAAGGATTTCGATCAGCGGATTTACACCGGCGCCGGCGACGACAGGATCGGCGGCTCCGGCGGCGACGATCTGATCGATGGCGGCGCCGGCGTCGATACCGCGCACTATCGCGGCGCTTTCGCCGCGTACACGATCACGACCGGAAACGGGACGACGAGGGTGGAGCATGCCGCGCCGGGCTCAGGTCCGTCCGACGGGACCGACGCGCTGCGCGATGTCGAGATCCTGCATTTCGCCGACGGCGCGCGCACGATCGATGGCCAGCCGATCGCCGAGGCCGGCGCGCCGGACCGAATCGCGATCACGCTGGGCAACCTGATCGAGGAGCCCTCGCTCACGTTGCTGGCCGTCCGCGACGAACTCGCGAACCGGTTTGATGAGATCTTCGGGTGAGCGACGCCAGCTCAATTAGCAACGCTCCCACGCATC
>DATAAP010000238.1:0-6384 GCA_036260035.1 Alphaproteobacteria bacterium
CACTTCACGTGCAGCTTGTCCAGCTCGCCGCTGAGTGTGGCCTGGAAGAGGAACGTGTCCACCCATCGCAGCAGGTTGTGCTCGCCCATGCGCATGGTGATGTGCGCCGGGGCGCGGCGCAGCGCGAATTTGAACTGGAACTCCTTGTTCGGGTTCTTCTTCGCGAGCTCGACCACCACGACGCTGTTTGCAGCGAGCAAGTCCGATTGTCCCGATAGGTAGGTCTGTACCGCCGTCGCGTTATCCTCGGTGCGGAGGATCATGGCACCGGGCGCCGCCGCAGTCAGCGTGAGGTCCTCGGTCGTGCCCTTGGCCACGGCGACCTTCAGCTTGCCCAGGTCGGCCGCTGACCTCACATCGAGGGATTTGGGGCCGAACACAGCCAGCGAGGTGTCAGCATAAGGCGCACTGTACATCACCTGACGCGCGCGCTCGGCGGTCACGGACATTGCCGCGATGTTCATGTCGGCGCGATCGGTCAGCAGATAGGGAATGCGGTTCGCGGCGGAGGCTTGGACCAGCTCCAGCTTAACCCCCAATGCCTGCGCGACCATCTTCGCGAGGTCGATGTCGAAGCCCTCGAGCTCGCGATTGGCGTTGATCGAGCCGAAAGGCGGCACGTCGGAGAAGACGATGATGCGCACCGTGCCGCGCTGCAGAATGTCAGCGAGCTTGTCCGCGCGGGCCTCGCCGATGCCGAGCAGACCTAAGGCGAGCGCATAGGCCGCCGCAAGAATAAATCTGACATGCCGTCTCATTGCCGTCCCTCCATGGTCGTGAGCCTCCGCGCGGTTCGGCACCGCCCAACCGCGGCGTTTCGCCACGCAATTTGATGGCAGGGTACGGTCGGTTCGTATATGCAGTCAATCTTCATATATGAACCGGAGATTGCGATGCCGCGTTCTGCAACAAAGCCGCGCAGGAGGCCGTCCTACTCCGCCCCCGCGCTGGAGAAGGGACTCGAAATCCTGGAGCTGCTCGCGGCAACGCAAAAACCGATGACCAACCGCGCGATAGCCGAGCGCCTCGGCCGCTCGAAGGGGCAGATCTTCCGAATGGTGTACGTGCTGGTCGAGCGCGGCTATCTGCAGCGCGATGCCGCCACCGACCAACTCACCCTAAGCAACAGGCTGTTCGAGCTCGGCATCCGCACGCCGCGCCCGCGCCAGCTCGTCGAAGTCGCCGTTCCGGCGATAGAGCGCTTGAGCGACCACACCGGCCAGTCTGCCCATCTCGTCGTCGTCAACAAAGGCGATACGGTAGTGATCGCGACGGTCACCGGCACCGCCGATGTCGGCCTCTCGCTGCGGCTGGGCTATCGCCGGCCCGCACTGCTCTCCACGTCAGGGCAAGTCGTGATCGCCTTTCAAAGCCATCCCACGCGGGCCCGCCTCATCAAAGAGGGTAAGGCCGTATTGCAGGAGAGCGTGGATGCGCGTGCGCTCGTCCGCCGCCTGGATACGATCGTGCGGCGCGGCTATCTCGTGGCCGAGAGTCACGACGTGGTCGGCGTCACGGACATCGCCGCGCCAATTCTCGACCGGCACGGGCACGCAGCGGCGAGTATCGTGGTGCCATACCTCACCCGCCGCGGCACGACCGCAACGCACGGTAATGTCCTGCGTCCGTTGCTGGACACCTGCCGCGAGATCAGCGCCGCGCTGCGCTGAAGCGCGCTCACCCCTTGCGCTTGCCCGCGAAAAGCGGCGCATAGGCGGCGAGCGCAGGCGCCATGAAGTCCATGAAGGCGCGGATGCGGGCGACGCGCCGCAGATCGGGATGGGTGAGCAGCCATAGGCCGGCGTCGAAATCGTGCATCGGCGCGCCGAGCCGCCGCAGCCCGGGGTCGCTGTCGCCGAGATAGCAGGGCAGCGGCGCGACCCCGATCCCCGCACGCACAGCGCTCAGAAGGCTGACGAGCGAACTCGTGCGGAACACGACGCGCTCAGCCGGAATCGTTGCATTCAGCCATTGCGCCGCCTTGAGATGCGCGAGCGTGTCGTCCGGTGCCGCCCAGTCGTGCTGCTCCAACGGCAGCCGCGGCGGCCGCCGCTTCAGGTAGTCGGCCGCGGCGTACAGCGCGAAGACGACCGTCGCGACACGCCTTCCCACCAGCGCCTCCGGCGGCTCCGGCGCGGGGCGGATCGCGACATCGGCATCGCGGCGCGACAGGTTGAAGATCGCGTTGGACGCGGCAAGCTCCAGCACGATCTCCGGATGCGCGCTGCGGAACGACGCCAGCATCGGCGTCACCATTTCGACCATCGTGTCGGTAGTAGTGACGCGCACGAGGCCGCTCGGCCGCAGGTCGCGCCCGGCCAGCCGGCGCTCCACCTCGGTCACCTCAGCGTCGATGCGGCCGGCGAGTGCTATCACCTCCTCGCCCGCTGGCGTCGGCGTATAGCCGTCTCGGAAGCGCTCGAACAGCCGCACGCCGATCTGCGCCTCGAGCGCGCCGAGGCGGCGGAACACCGTCGAGTGGTTGAGCGCCAGCGCACGCGCGGCGCCTACCAGCGTGCCGGCGCGGCCAATCGCCAGCACGAGGCGCATGTCATCCCAGGCTAGGCTGCTTGCATTCATGCAAGTATATCTTTCAATTTTGCCGTATGGATTTGCACAGGATAACAGCCCTAAATCCGCGGAACAAATCTAACCGGAGTCCGCGATGACCGACCAACGCCACGTCGCCTACGCAGCGTTGCTGCTGCGCCTCGCCCTCGGCGCCATGTACCTGTCGCACAGCCTAGTGCTGAAGCTGTTTGTGTTTACGCTTACCGGCAATGCGCAGTTCTTCGCCTCGATCGGCCTGCCCGCCGCACTCGGCCATGTCGTCTTCGCCGCGGAGGCGATCGGCGGCGTCATGCTGATCCTCGGCGTGCAGAGCCGCTGGGTGGCGCTGGCGCTGCTGCCCATCCTGCTAGGTGCGGTGTGGGTGCACGCGCCGAATGGCTGGATGTTCGGCTATCCGAACGGCGGCTGGGAGTATCCCGCCTATCTCGTCGTGCTCTCCATCGTCCAGATCCTGCTTGGCGACGGCGCCCATGCGCTGAACCCGTCGCGGCCGCTCGTGCGCGGCGCGCCGTCCCCGACCCTCGTCCGATGATCACCGTCCGCATCAACCAAAGGAGAACCGTCATGAAACTGTACTACGCTCCCGGCGCCTGCTCGCTCGCAGCGCACATCGCGCTGCGCGAGGCCGGCTTCCAGACCGAGATCGAGAAGGTTGATCTCGGTGCCAAGAAGACCGAGCGCGGCGCCGACTACTGGTCGATCAATCCGAAGGGCTATGTGCCCGCCCTGCAGCTCGACAACGGCGAGATCCTGACCGAGGTGTCAGCCGTGCTGCAGTACGTCGCCGACCAGAAGCCGTCGGCCAACCTGCTGCCCGCTGTCGGTAGCAAGGAGCGCTACCGGGTCCTCGAATGGATCGGCTTCATCGCGACCGAAATCCACAAGGGCTTCGGGCCGCTGTGGAATCCGAAGACGCCGGAGGCATACAGGGCGATCGCGGTCGAGACGCTCGCAAAGCGGCTGCAGTACCTCGAATCGCAGCTCGGCCAGCAGTACCTGACCGGCGCGCAGTTCACGGTCGCCGACGCCTATGCCTTCACTGTCGTGAGCTGGGCGAACTACCACAAGGTCGATCTAGCGCCGTACGCGCAGCTGCGCGCATTCCTCGACCGCGTCGCGGCCCGCCCTGCGGTGCGGGCCGCGATGAGGGCCGAAGGCTTGATCAAGGAAAAGGTCGAGGCCTGATCCGGTGCAACGGGGCGGACTGCGGTCCGCCCCGTCGCGCTCACGGATAGCGCACCTGCGGCGGCGGGTCTTCGGGCAGCGGGATGAACTCGGCATCGCCGGGCACCGGCCCGAAGCGCCCGGCCTTCCAGTCGGCCTTGGCCTGCTCGATCCGCTCCTTCGAGCTCGACACGAAGTTCCACCACAGATGCCGTGGGCCATCCATCGGCTCGCCGCCCAGCAGCAGCACGCGCGACGCGGCTTCGGCGCGCAGGTCGATCGCATCGCCGGGCCGGAACACCAGGAGCTGGCCGCCGCCGAATGTCTGCCCGGCGATCTCGATGGCACCGTCCGCGACATAGATCGCGCGCTCCTCATACTCCGCCGGCAGGACTAGCCGCGCACCCGCTTCGAGCGCTGCATCGGCATAGAACATGTCGGAGAAGACCGGCGCCGGTGCACGCAATCCGAACGCGGCGCCGACGATGAGCCGCAGCGCAGTACCGTCCGCTTCGATCGTAGGCAGCGCCGCCTTCGGATAGTGCACGAAACCGGGCTCGGTGTCCTCGTACCGCTTCGGCAGCGCGATCCAGCTCTGGATGCCAGCCAGCACGCCGCCGGCGGCACGCGCCTCGGGTCCCGTCCGCTCCGAATGCGCGATGCCGCGGCCGGCCGTCATCCAGTTGACGTCGCCGGGGCGGATCGGCTGCACGGTGCCGAGGCTGTCGCGGTGCAGGATCTCGCCGTCGAATAGATATGTGACCGTAGCGAGGCCAATATGCGGATGCGGCCGCACGTCGATTCCCTTGCCGGGCTGGAACAGCGCCGGGCCCATGTGGTCGAAGAACACGAACGGCCCCACCATGCGCCGCTGCCCCGACGGCAGCGCGCGGCGCACCTCGAAGCCGCCGATGTCGCGCGAGCGCGGCACGATCACCGTCTCGGGCGCCATTTCCGCCGTCACGCTCTGTCCGGCCATGCGCATCTCCGTTGGCATTGAGCAGTCCCACCCTGCTGCTCTTCTCACCTTCGCGCAAGTGCGCGTAAGATCGCGCCAAGCCATCGGGAGGAACGCATGCGCGCCGTCATTGCCGCGATCTTGTTCGCATTCGCCGCGGGCCCGACTCTGGCGGACGACGCGGCCGTGCGGCGTGAGCTGGTGCCGATGGGCAAGCTGCGCGTCGGCATCGGCGTGGCGCAGGCCTCCTCGGCCTTTTGGACGACGCGGGACGCCGCCAGCGGGCAGCCGCGCGGCGTCACCGTGTCGCTCGCCACAGCGCTCGCGCACAAACTGGGCGTGCCGCTCGAGCTCCTCGCCTACAACAGCTCCGGCGAAGTCACCGAGGCAGGTGCTGCCGGCCAGTGGGACGTGTCGTTCATGCCTGTCGACGCCGAGCGCGCGAAAAAGGTCGATTTCGGACCGAACTACTATCTGTTCACCAGCACGTATCTGGTGCCGGCCGGCTCGCCGATCCGCACCATTGACGAGGTCGACCGTGAAGGCGTGCGCGTGGCCGGCGTTGCCAATACGACGACGATCCGCAGCGCGGAGCGCGCGCTGAAGCATGCGAAAGTCTTCGGTGCCGGATCGGTCGACGAGCTCCTGGGATTGCTGCGCGACGGCAAGGCCGATGCGGTGGCGCTCGGCCGCGAATCGCTGGAGAGCCTCTTGCCGAAACTGCCGGGTGCGCGCATCCTCGACGGGCATTTCCATGCGACCGGCGTTGCCGTGGCCGTGCCGAAGAGCCGGCCCGCGGCGCTTGCCTATGTCACGGCCTTCATCGAGGAGGCGAAGGCCTCCGGCCTCGTGCGCAAGGCGCTCGACGAGAACGGCATCAACGGCCCCGTCGCACCGCCGGCATCGAAATGAGGGTCATGACGCGTCCTCAGGCTGCGAAGGGCGCGTTGCGAGAGCACGGCTTCCGACCGCCATGGCGAGCGCGACCAGGATCAGGACCGCCGCGACGGCGAACGTGAATCGCATGCCGCCGGCGACGGCGTCGGAAGGCGCCGTTGTGACGTCGATTGTGCCCGATGCGAGCGCGAACACGGCGCCCATGGCGGATGCGCCGGTGATGAGCCCGAGATTGCGCGACAGGTTCAGCATGCCGGAGACGACGCTGCTCCGGTTCCGGTGGATATGCGCCATGATGGTGGTGTTGTTCGCCGCCTGGAACAGCGCATAGCCGGAGGTGATGACGACAAGGGGCGCGACGTAGCCGGCGATGCCGAAAGTCGCCGGCATCGTGGAGAGGATGAATGAGCCCGTCGCGATCCCGGCAAGCCCTACGACCGTCATCCGTTGCGGGCCGAAGCGGTCCACGATGCGGCCGGCCGGCACGCCGGTCAGCGCGGCGACAATCGGGCCCACCGACATGACGAGCCCGATGCCCGCCGCACCGAGCCCGAGCGCGCGGGAGAGATAGAACGGTCCGACCACCAGCGTCGCCATCATCACTGTCATCACGAGCGCGCTCATGGCGAGGCCAGCGCTCAGCACCGGATCGCGAAACATCGCCAGCCGGATCAGCGGCGCAGCGGCCCGCGCCTCGGCGAGCACGAAGGCGCCGATACCGAGGACAGCCCCCAGGAGCAGTGCGATGTTGAGAGGACCGAAGTTGCCACGCCCAACCGTCATAGCGAGCGCAT
>DATAAP010000239.1:0-5725 GCA_036260035.1 Alphaproteobacteria bacterium
GACGGTGGCGAGCCCCTGCAGGTGCCGCGCGACGATCCCCGACAACCAGGCCACGAGCACGAGCGCCGCGACCAGGCCCCACATCCAGGCGAGATGCCCGAACAGGACGAGCCCGAGCAGGACCATGATCATCGGCGCCGCCAGCAGCGCCACGGCACCGCAGAGTCGGCGGAGAGGTACTTTGCCGGTGCGAATCACGCGATGATTTAGAGACCGAGCGCCGAAGACGCGTCAAGCCGCGTCCGCCGTCATCGATCTGTCATGCGCTCTTGAGGCGCGTCTTGACCAACGTGCGCAGCGGCACTTCGGGGCGGGCGCCGAAATGCGAGATGATCTCGGCCGCGGCGATGCTGCCGATGCGTGCGCAATCCGTCAGGCTCATCTGCTGCGTCAGCCCGTAGAGGAAGCCGGCGGCATAGAGATCGCCGGCGCCCGTCGTGTCGACGACGCGCGCGACCTTCTCCGCCGGAACGGCATGCACGCCGCCCTCATGGCAGACCACGGAGCCCTTCTCGCTGCGGGTCACGACCATGATCTTGCTCTTGTGCTTCTGCACGTGGGACAGCGCCTCGTCGAAATCCTTGGCCTGGTACAGCGACATGATCTCCGCCTCGTTCGCGAACAGGATGTCGACGCGGTTGTCCACGAGGTCGCGGAACTCGGAGCGGTGGCGCTCGACGCAGAACGGGTCGGACAGGGTCAGGGCGACCTTGCGCTTGGCCGCGTGCGCGACCGTCATCGCCTTGCGGAAGGCATCCTTCGCAGCGGGCTTGTCCCACAGATAGCCCTCAAGGTACGTGACGCTCGCGCCGGCGATCATCTTGTCCGGCACATCATCGGGCCCTAGCTCGACGCAGGCACCGAGATAGGTCTGCATCGTGCGCTGCGCGTCCGGCGTCACGAAGATGAGGCAGCGCGCGGTCGCCGGGCCCGACTTCGCCGGCGGCGTTGCATAGGTCACGCCGGCCGAGCGGATATCGTGCCGGAAGACGTCGCCAAGCTGGTCCGCGGCGATCTTGCCGACATAACCTGCCCGTCCACCGAGCGAGGCGATGCCTGCCATGGTGTTGGCGGCGGAGCCGCCCGAGCACTCGATCGCGGGACCCATCGCCGCATAGAGCACCTCGGCTTTGGCGGCGTCGATCAGGGTCATCGCCCCCTTGGTCAGGCGATTGCCGGCCAGGAATGCGTCGTCGGCCTTGGCCAGGACATCGACGATGGCATTGCCGATGCCGACTACGTCGAAATCCGTCTGTGCCATGAAATGTCTCGCAGATTCGCAGAAAACTCGCGGCCCGGAGCGGGCCGCGCGAAGTATAGCCTTGCCGCGCGAGGCCTCACAACCGGCCCCAGCCTTAGTTGCGCCCAGTTTGCGCAATAAAGATATATTAACCTTAATGCCGCATTCATTCTGAGTGCAGTCAAGCCGCGCGCATGTTCTCCGCCTTCGCCCGGGCGATCGCCCAGCTCGAGGATCCGGCCTTCCGTCGGCCGATCGGCTCGAGCCTCGGCCTTGCCGCACTCGTCTTTGCGGGACTCTGGCTGGCCGTCTGGCTGGTCCTGAGTCACACCACGATCACGGCCTGGCCGTGGGTCGACACGGCGCTCGACGTGCTCGGCGGACTCGCGGCGATTGTTCTCACCTTCGTGCTTTTCCCCGGCGTTGTTGCCGCGCTGCTGTCGCTCTTCGCGGAGCGGATTATTGCCGCGGTCGAGCTTCGCCATTACCCGACCTTGCCGCCAGCGCGCGCGCAGCCCATCGGCGAGCAAGTCGCGACCGCGCTGCGCTTTCTCGGCATGGTTGTCGCGCTCAACCTTCTGGCCCTGCCGCTGTATCTCGTGCCGGTCGTAAATGCTTTGATATTCTACGCACTGAACGGCTATCTTCTCGGCCGGGAATATTTCGAGATGGTGGCGCCACGCCGGCTCGATTCAGGGCCGCGGCGCGAACTCTGGCGGCGCCGGCGCTTGGGATTTTTCCTCGCGGGGGTAGCGTTCGCCTTTTTTTCGACGCTGCCGCTCGTGAATCTGTTGGCGCCGGCGCTCGCCGCCGCCGCAATGACGCATCTGGTCGAGTCCTATCGGCGCGCCTTGGCGCTTGGCCCGGTCGATGCCAGAGCAACCGCGAGCGCGACCATCGCGCGACGGGGAATTTGATCAGAACCGCAAACCAGAGAGGGATATGATGTTTCGCCGCAAGAAAGATGATGAACCGATGACCCCGGGGACCACCGGTAGCAGCCCGAGCCCGGAATCGTCGTCCTCATTCCCGCGCACCGCGACGCAGCCAAGCCCGGCGCCGACCTTCGGCGCGAGCGGCATTCCGAAGCCGGCCGCCACGGCGCCGACGCCGCCCCGCAGCCTGACGCCGATGGCTGGCAAGCCTACGACCGAGAGCGAGAAGATGAAGAGCGACGAGAAGAAGCTGACCGTCGGTCCGGAGATCGTGCTGTCCGGCCAGATCACCTCGTGCGACCGGCTCGTGGTTGAGGGCCGCGTCGAGGCGTCGCTCACCGACAGCCGCGCCATCGAAATCGCCGACACCGGCTTCTTCAAGGGGACGGCGGAGATCGACAGCGCCGTCATCGGCGGCCGCTTCGAGGGCACGCTGACGGTGCGCGAGCGCCTGACCATCCGCTCGACCGGCCGCATCCAGGGCAAGATCCGCTACGGCCAGATCGAGATCGAGCCGGGCGGAGAGATCTCGGGCGAGGTCCAGGTCGCCGGCCGCGGCCAGGCGTCGCTGAAGCCCGTCGGCGAATCGAAGCCGGCGGCTTCGGGCGGCCCTGCGTTCGGCAACGAGCCCAAGCTCGCCTGATCGACACGGCCGTTCTTCCGGTCAACAATGGCGGCGGCAGCTTGCGCCGGCCTGAGCCGGCAGGGGCGGCGCATTGCGGCAGCGGCAACGCTGTCGCTGCTTGCCGCCTGCTCCTCCCTGCCGCCGCCATTCTCTGAGCTCGGCCATCCTGCGCCGGAGCAGCCGCCGCAGACCGCCGAGCTGCCTCCCGCTCCTCGCCCTGATCCTTCTGATATTTCTGACTCCAGCTCCGCATCGGCGCCGGAGATAGATAATTCACCCGCCGCACGCGCGGCGCGCCTCGCCGGCCGGCCGCCCGCCGAGCCGCTGCGCGATCTGCCGCGCCTCGTCGGCCTGTCGCGCGAGCTGGTGGTGGAGCTGCTCGGCCCCGCGGGTTTCGTGCGCCGCGACGGCCCCGTGCAGATCTGGCGCTACGCCAATGACGAGTGCTTCCTAGACCTCTTCCTTTACCGGGAAGGCAGCGGCTACCGCGTTCACCACGCGGAGGCGCGTACGAAGACCACCGACGAAGTGGCGGTCAACACCTGCTACCGGCGCTTGGTCGCGGAGCGCCGCGCCGGCTGATCCTTCGGCAGCGGAACGATTAACGTCTTTGGCTTGAAGCTGCAGAGATCGCGGATGGCGCAGAGCGGGCAATCAGGTTTGCGCGCCTTGCACACATAGCGCCCGTGCAGGATGAGCCAGTGATGGGCGTGCCGGCGGTACTTATCGGGCACCACCTTTTCCAACTTCAGCTCGACATCGAGCGGCGTCTTGCCGGGCGCCAGGCCCGTACGGTTGCCGACGCGGAAAATGTGCGTGTCGACAGCGATGGTCGGCTCGCCAAAGGCGACATTGAGGACGACGTTCGCCGTCTTGCGCCCAACCCCGGGCAGAGCCTCGAGCGCCTCGCGATTGCGCGGCACCTGTCCGCCATGCTGCTCCATGAGGATGCGCGACAGCGCGATCACGTTCTTGGCCTTGGTGTTGAACAGGCCGATTGTCTTGATGTACTCGCGCAGCTTCGCCTCGCCGAGGGCGAGCATCTTTTCCGGCGTGTCGGCGACCTTGAACAGCGCTTCCGTCGCCTTGTTGACACTTGTATCCGTCGCCTGCGCTGACAGCACCACCGCGACCAGGAGCGTGTAAGGGTTCTGGTACTCGAGCTCGGTCTCCGGCTCCGGCAGCCGCTCGGCAAGCCGGCGGAACAGCTCTTCGACCTGTGCGGGTTTCATACAGGGCGCTCGGCGTGACGGTATCTGCGGCCGGGTTTACCGCCCTGCTACACCGGAAGCAATGGCGCGCCTATCCTGTGACGATGGTGGAAGCCGAGCCCCTCCTGCTTGATCTCGTCTTGCGACCGCATCGCAGCCTGACGCCGCGCGGCTTCCGCGCGCTTATGGCGGTCCTGATCGCCTTTGGGATCGTCAGCGGCGTCATGTTCCTGTTGCTCGGCGCCTGGCCCGTTCTCGGCTTTCTCGGCCTTGACGTCCTACTTGTCTATCTCGCGTTCCGCGCAAGCTATGCGGGCGGCCGGGTCTATGAGCGCATCCGGCTGTCGCCGGAAGCTCTGATCGTCGATCGGGTGGACCGTTGGGGCCGCCAGCGGCGATTCGAGATGCCACCGCAATGGCTGCGCGTCGAGGTCGATGCGGCGACGAGCCGGCTGCACCTGGTCAGCCATGGCCGCAGTCTGGCAATCGCTGATTTCCTGCCGCGGGACGAGCTCGACGAGGTGGCGGATGCAGTCCGGCAGGGGCTGGCGCAGCTGCGCGACCCGCGTCCTACAAATTGAGAACGTCGCGCATGCCGTAGAGTCCCGGCTTGCGGTCGCGCGCCCACAGGGCGGCTTTGACCGCGCCGCTGGCGTAGATCTGACGGCTCGCCGCCTTGTGGGTCAACTCGATCCGCTCGGCGGGCCCGCAGAACATCACCGTGTGGTCGCCGACCTCGGCGCCGCCGCGCAGCGCCGCGAAGCCGATAGCTCCCGTCGGCCGCGCGCCGGTATGGCCGTCGCGGGCGCGGACCGCCACGTCGTTCAGCTTCACGCCGCGCCCCCGCGCGGCAGCCTCGCCCAGCGCCAGCGCCGTGCCGGACGGCGCATCGATCTTATGGCGATGATGAATCTCGAAAATCTCAATATCGAACTCCGGTCCGAGGCGGGCCGCGACCTGCTCCGTCAGCGCGAACAGCAGATTGACCGCGAGGCTCATATTCGGTGCCCGGACGATCGGCGCGCGCTTCGCCGCCTCGGTGATCGCCGCATCATCCGCAGCGCTCATGCCGGTCGTGCCGATCACCAGCACCTTCCCCTTCGCCGCCGCGAGGCGCGCGTGTGCCACGCTTGCCGCAGGCACGGTGAAATCGATAACTGCATCTGCCGCGTCGAAAACAGCAGCGGGATCAGCCGCAACCTTGATTCCCAACGCCGCGAGGCCGGCCAGTTCGCCGACATCGCGGCCGACCTTGTCGCTGCTCGGCGATTCGGTGCCGCCGGCGACGACGCAGCCCGGGGTGGTGGCGATCTCGCGCACCAGCATCTGGCCCATGCGGCCCCCGCAGCCCATCACCCCGATCCGATAGCTCATAGTCCCTGCCTCAGATGCTGAGTCGCTTGAAGATCCGCTCCGGGATGTTGCGGATGATGGTCATGATGCCCCACCAGAAGAAGGGAACATAGACCTCTTCGCGACCGCGCCGCGCCGCCGCGAGGCAGGCGCGCGCCACGGACTCGGGCGAGGCCACCAGGAACATGCCCGGAAGCCCGAACGTCATCGCGGTGTCGACGAAGCCGGGCTTGACGGTCGTGACGGTGACGCCGCTGCGGAACAGCCGCGCACGCAGCCCCTGCAGATAGGCGCTCAACCCCGCCTTCGCCGAACCGTAGACATAGTTCTTGATGCGCCCGCGGTCGCCGGCGACCGAGCT
>DATAAP010000240.1:0-7781 GCA_036260035.1 Alphaproteobacteria bacterium
ATTCACGCTCTCGATCTTGCGACTGGTCGCCGGCAATGGACGCATAGCGGGATCACGGAGACGGCCGGTTTCTATGGCGGCTCCAGCCCGGCACTCGAAGGTAACATCGCAATCGCGGCCTTCTCATCAGGCGAGATCTTCGCGCTGCGCACCGACAATGGCCGCGTGCTTTGGGCGGACTCGCTCGCCGGCGCGTTGCGCGCCGATCCGGTGTCATCGCTCGCCGATATCCGCGGCCTGCCGGTGGTCGAGCGTGGCCAGGTGTTCGCGGCGAGCAATGCCGGCCGGATCGTCGCGATCGATCTGCGCTCGGGCGGCCGTATCTGGGACCAGAATTTCGGCAGCCTCTCGACGCCGTGGCTCGCCGGGGATTTCATCTTCATGGTGAGCGTCGACGGCGAGCTCGTTTGCGTCACGCGGCGCGACGGCCGCATCCGCTGGGTGACGCCATTGCGCCGCTTCCGCGACGAGAAGACCAAGCGCGGCCGGGTAGTCTGGACTGGACCAGTGCTGGTGGGCTCGAAGCTGTTCGTCGCCAATTCCGAAGGCGAGGCGCTGACTGTGTCGCCGCTCACCGGCGAGATCGACACCCGCATCCGCCTGCCGGGCGGAGTCTTCGTATCACCAGTCGTGGCGAACCGCACGACCTACGTGCTCACCGACAACGGCGATCTCGTCGCGCTGCGCTAGCATGCGCGGTCCACCATGCCATTCACCGTCGCCATCGTCGGTCGTCCCAATGTCGGAAAGTCGACATTGTTCAATCGCCTTGTCGGCCGCCGCATTGCCTTGGTCGACGATACGCCGGGGCTGACGCGGGACTGGCGCTCCGGCGAGGGGCAGCTCGGCGATCTCTCATTCAATGTGATCGATACGGCAGGTCTCGAGGAGGCCGCGCCCAAATCGCTTGAGTCGCGCATGCGCCAGCAGACCGAGCGCGCCGTGTCGCGGGCTGATGTTGTGCTTTTCCTCGTCGATGCGCGCGCAGGCCTGACGGCGCTCGACGAGCATTTCGCGCGATGGCTGCGCAAGCTCGGTCCGAAGGTGATCCTCGTCGCGAACAAGTGCGAGAGCCGCGCCGCTATTGCTGGCCTCGGCGAGGCACATCGGCTCGGTTTCGGCGAGCCGGTTGCGATCTCGGCCGAGCACGGGGAAGGGCTTGCCGACCTGCTCGACGCCAT
This sequence comes from Alphaproteobacteria bacterium, assembly GCA_036260035.1. GTDB lineage: Bacteria > Pseudomonadota > Alphaproteobacteria > CACIAM-22H2 > CACIAM-22H2 > DATAAP01. Next base: position 1,182 of record DATAAP010000240.1, read on the forward strand.
CCGGCAGCATGCGCCAGCCGAGCCCGAAGCCGACGAGCCAGCGGCAGACTCCGAAGGCGCAGCCGAGGCGTCCGACGCATCACGCCCCATCAAGCTCGCCGTGGTCGGCCGTCCGAATGTCGGAAAGTCGACGCTGGTGAACCGGCTGCTTGGCGAGGAGCGTGTCCTGACTGGGCCGGAGCCGGGCATCACCCGCGATGCGATCGAAACGCCATGGTCCTGGCGCGGGCGTCCCATGCTGCTCATCGACACCGCCGGCATGCGTCGCAAGGCGCGGATCGATGACCGTCTGGAGCAGCTGTCAGTCTCCGACACGTTGCGCGTGATCCGCGAGGTCCAGGTGGTAGTGCTTGTCCTCGATGCGCAGCTGATGCTCGAAAAGCAGGACCTGACCATCGCGCGGCAGGTGGTCGAGGAAGGTCGGGTTCTCGTCCTCGCGGTCAACAAATGGGACCTGATCGACGATCAGCAGGCAGCTCTTCGCAAGCTGCGCGACCGGCTTGAGATCTCGCTGCCGCAAGTCAAGGGCGTGCCGTTCGTCACCATCTCCGCGCTTCAGGCGCGCAAGCTCGATGCGCTGATGAAGGCAGTGCTGGATTCATACGAGGTGTGGAATGCGCGCTTGCCGACGCCGAAGCTCAACCGCTGGCTGGAAGGGGTGACCGAGGGTCACCCGCCACCGCTCGTCGGCGGTCGCCGCCCGCGGCTGCGGTTCATGAAGCAGACCGCCACTCGGCCGCCGACCTTTGCCATTTTCGGCGCCAAGTTGACGACGCTTCCGGATGATTATCTGCGCTATCTCACCAATAGCCTGCGCGAGACCTTCCGGCTCGAGGGAATTCCGGTGCGCATCGTGCTGCGGCAGACCGAGAATCCCTACGCGGATCAGTAGGGCGTCACGACCTCGCCGTTCCGGGTGCAGGTGGGCAGGGCGAGCTCAACGAATGCGTCCGTGACTGCCTCAGGCGGCCGCAGCGTGCTGGGGTCCTCGCCAGGGAAGGCGTCGGCGCGCATTGCGGTGCGGATCGGACCGGGGCTGAGCAGGTTCACGCGGACTTTGGTGGACGCGAGCTCTGCGGCCCAGGTGCGCACCATCGCGTCGAGCGCTGCCTTGGACGTCGCATAGGCGCCCCAGAACGCCTGCGCCTTCTGCGCGGCCCCCGAGGTCACGAAGATCGCGCGGCCGGCCTCGGCCCGCCGCAGCAGCGGCTCAAGCGTGCGGATCAGCCGCCAGTTCGCGGTGACGTTCACCGCCATGACCTCGTTCCACAGTTTGGCGTCGTGATGGGACAGCGGGCCGAGCGTGCCCAGCAGGCCGGCGTTTCCCACCAGGATGTCGAGCTTGCCGAAGCGCTCGTACAAGGCGGGTCCGAGCGGATCGATACGATCCAGATCGCGCAGGTCGAGCGGCACGAGGGTGGCGCTTCCGCCCGCGCTCTTGATGGCATCGTCCAATTCCTCGAGCCCGCCCACGGTCCGCGCGATCAGCACGACGTGAGCGCCTTCCGTAGCGAAACGCCTCGCCACCGCGGCACCGATGCCGCGCGAGGCGCCCGTGATCACCGCGATGCGGCCGGCGAGACGTCCTTGCGCAGTCATATCCGCACCCGACGCCGCATCAGCGTAAACGGCATCAGCGCGAGATTGATCACCGCCAGGCCTAGAATCAGCCCGATGCCGCCGTAGACAAGGCCCGCCGGAGTCAGCGGCACGGCAGGAAGGAACAGGTTCAGGGTCGCGCGCGCAATTTCGACATCCATATAGCGCAGGAAGATGGCCGGCCGCGCGAGATCGCCCGCCTGCGAAATGGCATCGAATGCGCGGACCAGCGAGTCCGCGCGCGCCTGAGCGAGCGTGAAGACCGCGCTCGATACATCGGTTCCTTGCGACTTCAGGATTTGGACGAAATTCAAGGCCTCATCTCGGTGCCCGCCGAGCCGCTGCAGGTACTGCTGCACGAACTCGGGAAGCTGACTGGTAAGAGCGGCGCCAGTCGCCGCGCCGATCCCGTCGACCAGGCTCTTGAGCCAGGCGGCGACTCGTGCGGTCATGGCTGATTTTCGCGAGCGCGGGTCAGGCGATCTCGAGCAGCGAGAGCTGTCGGCCGGCGCTGCCCCCATCGGCATCCGTCAGAGGAGTCGGATAGTCGCCGGTGAAGCAGGCATCGCAGAACTGCGGCTGCTGGGGATCGCGCGACGGCGCGCCCATGGCCCGGTAGAGGCCGGCGATGGACACGAAGGCGAGGGAGTCGGCGCCGATGAAACGCGCCATGCCGTCCACGTCGTACTGGTAGGCGAGGAGCTTCTCGCGCTGCGGCGTGTCGATGCCGTAGAAGCACGAATGCGTCGTCGGCGGGCTGGAGATGCGCATGTGCACTTCGGTCGCGCCGGCGCTGCGCACCATCTCGACGATCTTCTTCGAGGTCGTGCCGCGCACGATCGAGTCGTCCACGAGGATGATCCGCTTGCCCTGGATCTTCGCACGGTTAGCGTTGTGCTTCAGCTTGACACCGAGATGGCGGATATGGTCCGAGGGCTCGATGAAGGTTCGGCCGACGTAGTGGTTGCGGATGATGCCGAGCTCGAACGGGATGTTGGCCTCCGCCGCGTAGCCGATCGCCGCCGGCACGCCTGAATCGGGGACGGGGATGACGACGTCGGCAGGCACCGGACTCTCACGCGCAAGCTCCGCGCCGATGCGCTTGCGCGCCTCGTACACGGACGTCCCCTCCATGATCGAGTCCGGCCGCGCGAAATAGATGAACTCGAAGATGCAGAAGCGCTGCTGGCGCGATTTCAGAAACGGCTTAATGCTGTGCAGACCGGTCTTGTCGAGGACGACGACCTCGCCGGGTTCCACCTCGCGCACATACTCCGCACCGATGATGTCGAAGGCGCAGGTTTCGGAGGCGAGCACCCATGCCTCGTCGAGGCGTCCAAGCACCAGCGGCCGAACACCGAGCGGATCGCGCACGCCAATGATCTTGTCCTGGGCGATCGCGACCAGCGAGTAGGCGCCTTCGACCTGGAGCAGCGCCTGAACGAGCCGATCGGTTACGTCGCCTTCGGCCATCGCCATCAGGTGGACGATCACCTCCGTATCGGTCGTAGACTGGAAGAGGCAGCCTTTCTTGACGAGGCCGCGCCGCAGGTAATGTGCATTCGTCAGATTGCCGTTGTGACCGACCGCGAACCCGCCGAAGTCGAACTCGGCGAAGAGCGGCTGCACGTTTCGCAGGATCGTGTCGCCCGTGGTTGCATAGCGATTGTGACCGATCGCAAGCCAGCCGGGCAGGCGGGCGATGACCGCCTCATTGCCGAAATTATCGGCAACATGGCCGAGGCCGCGATGGGAGTGAAAATGATCGCCATCGTAGGTGACGATCCCTGTCGCCTCCTGGCCGCGATGCTGCAAGGCATGCAGGCCGAGAGCTGTCAGCGCGGCGGCATCCTTGTGGCCAAAGACGCCGAAGATCGCGCACTCCTCCTTGAGCTTGTCATCATCGAATGGATGCGTGGTGATCATTGCATCGGCTCCGGCGATCAGCGTTTCTGCTGGCCTTCAGGCGGTTGCGCATTCTGGATGAGGCGCTCAAGGTCGCGCCGGACGTCGGTCTTATAGCCGGTTTCGGCCTCGGTTGCAGGGGTATTTGTCGCCGGCGAATTGAGGGCGCGGAGGACGCGTTGAGCGTCCTGGGCCTGCTGCGCTCGGCGCGAGATCTCGTCTTCGGCGGCACGCGTCTTACTCCGGTACTCGGGCGGAGCCAGGCCACGGAGAAAATCGGCCGTGGCCTCGACCAGCGGCAGGGTTCGCGCTTGCCGCACCCATTCTGGCCGATCGGTGGGCGTCGCCCAGATCCACTGCGTGAACGCCAGGTAGGAGAGCGCTACTACTGCGATGCCGCCGACGGTGCCGATCATGAATCCCAACGTGCGATCTAGCGCATTGAGGCTGCTCCGGCGGACGAGATTCCCGATCGCATGGCTGACGATTGAGAGGATCACCAGCGAAATGACGAACAGGACCACGCCAGCGACCACGTCGGCGATCAGCGGCGAATCGATGAGCTGCCGGGCCAGCTTCTGCGCGGGAGCGAAGCCCCACATCGTGACCATCGCAGCGCCGACCCAGCGTGCGGCGAGCAGGACCACGCCCACGAAGCCGAGCAGGAGGCCGAAGATCGCGAACAGCCCGAGCGCGGAAAGGACGACAAGATCGCCCGCATTCATGAGTTCGAACCGATTCCCTCGCTAGCCGCTGTGCACAGATTCGCGGTCGCGCCGCGAACGTTCGGCATTCCCGAACAGTTGAACCAGATCGGCCAGCCGGCCGATCTCGTGCCGCTCGATCGCGCCGTCGCGCTCGCCTGGGCCGGAACGCCCGGCCGTCCGGCGGCGCGGCGGCAGCAGCGCCCTTGTAAAACCGAGCTTCGTGGCTTCTTTCAGGCGAGCATCCGTCTGCCCGACCGGCCGCACCTCGCCGGAAAGGCCGATCTCGCCGAAGACGACCGATTCGCTCGGCACCGCGCGGCCTGTCAGCGACGAGACCAGCGCCGCCGCGACGGCCAAGTCGGCTGCCGGCTCCGTGATGCGCAACCCACCAGCGACGTTGAGGTAGACATCGCTGCTGCCGAAGACAAGACCGCAGCGCGTCTCGAGGACAGCAAGCACCATGGCGAGCCGGCCGCTGTCCCAGCCGACCACGGCGCGCCGCGGCGTGCCGAATCCCGAGGGGCCGACCAGGGCCTGGATCTCGACCAGGACGGGGCGGGTGCCCTCCATGCCGGCGAAGACCGCGGCACCGCTGATCTCGCCGCGCCGGTCCGCCAGGAACAGGGCCGACGGATTGGCGACCTCGACGAGCCCGGCATCGGTCATCTCGAACACGCCGATCTCGTCGGTCGGGCCAAAACGGTTCTTGACCGAGCGGAGGATACGGAACTGGTGGCCGCGCTCGCCCTCGAAATACAGGACCGTGTCGACCATGTGCTCGAGCACGCGCGGACCGGCGATGAGGCCTTCCTTAGTGACATGGCCGACCAGGATCACAGTCGTGCCGCGCCGCTTCGCCAGACGGATCAATTCGCCGGCGCAGGCGCGCACTTGCGCAACCGTTCCCGGGGCGCTGTCGAGCGTGTCGATGTACATGGTTTGAATCGAATCAACGACGACGACGTCGGGCGCATCTGCCGCATCGAGAGTGGCAAGGATGTCGCGAAGATTCGTCGCGGCGGCGAGGGCCACCTTCGCCTTGCCGAGGCCAAGCCGCGCCGCACGCATGCGGACTTGGTCGACAGCTTCTTCGCCGGAGATGTAGGCGACCTCGGCGCTGCCGGCCAATGCCGCCATCACCTGAAGCAGAACGGTGGACTTGCCGATGCCGGGATCACCGCCGACGAGGATCGCCGATCCGGCGACGAGGCCGCCGCCGCAAACGCGGTCGAACTCGGCGATGCGGGTGACCCGCCGCGGCGCCTGATCGGTCGCGCCTTCGAGCCCATGAAAGGCGAGGCGTTTGCCGCCCTTGGCAGAAGCGCCCTTAGGCACCGTGTCGGGCGCCGCTTCCTCAACGACGGTGTTCCAGGCGCCGCATGCTTCGCATTTCCCCATCCACTTGGCGTGGACCGCGCCGCATTCCTGGCAGACATAGCGGTTATCGCGCTTGGCCATGCGAGCCTTTAGCCGACTTTTGGCGCGTGCACGCGGTCATGCGCGGACCTGCATCTGGATCGGCCCTTCCGCGCGGCCGTGGATGAACTGGTCCACATAAGGACTGCCGGAGCGATCGATTTCCGCGACCGGGCCGTGCCAGATGATCTTGCCGGAATGCAGCATCGCCACGCGGTGCGCGATCTTGCGCGCACTCGCCATGTCGTGCGTGATCGACAGCGCCGTCGCGCCGAGCTCCTGTACGCATTTGACGATCAGGTCGTTGATGACGTCCGACATGATCGGATCGAGGCCCGTGGTCGGCTCGTCGAAGAAGATGATCTCCGGCGTCGTTGCGATCGCGCGGGCAAGGCCGACGCGCTTCTTCATGCCGCCCGAGAGCTCCGCAGGCGAGAGGTTCGCGACTTCCGGCGGCAGCCCGACGGCAGCTAGGTTCCGGGTGGCGATCTCCTTCGCCTCGCGGCGCGGAACGCCCTGGGCGCGGATCAGACCGAAGGCGACGTTTTCCCAGACGGTCAGCGAGTCGAACAGCGCTGCGCCCTGAAAGAGCATCCCGATCTTGCGATTGACCCCCTCGCGCTCGTGCTGCGGAAGTCCGGTCACTTCCTGGCCGTCGATCTTGATGCTGCCGGCTTCCGGCGTGAGCAGACCCAGGATGCATTTCAACAGGACCGATTTACCGGTACCCGAGCCGCCGATGATGACGACGGACTCGCCGACGCCGACATCGAGGTCGACGCCGTCGAGAACGATTTTCGGGCCGAAGGCCTTTTTGAGCCCGCGTATCGCTATCTTCGGGACCGCGCTCATCGTGTGGCGAAAAAGACCTCGGTGATGCCGTAGTTGAAGACAAGGATCAGGATCGAAGCGGACACGACCGCGTTGGTCGTCGCGCGGCCCACGCCCTGCGCGCCACCCTCGCTGTGATAGC
>DATAAP010000241.1:0-1851 GCA_036260035.1 Alphaproteobacteria bacterium
CTGGAGATCACCGACCTCAACCGGGTCTATCTCGAACGCGGCACCCTCATGGTGGAGCGGCTCGGCCGCGGCTATGCCTGGCTCGACGCGGGCACGCCCGCCTCGTTGCTGCAGGGCGGCAATTTCGTGCAGATGATCGAGGAACGCCAGGGGCTCAAGATCGCCTGCCTCGAGGAGATCGCCTACCGCATGAACCTAATTGATGCGACGCGGCTCGAGGCGCTCGCGAACCGGCTCGACAAGAGCGGCTACGGCGCATATTTACGGCGGATTCTGAAAGAGGAAGCGTCCCGCTGACCAGCGAAGCACCGAGCGGGCGCTAGAGCGGATGGCGAAGATCTCTGTCGTGTCGACGAAGCTGTCGACGCACGGGACCGCCGCAACGTCTCTGCCTGGCGGGCGGCAACCTGCGGACCTGCACGATGATTGCCAGCACTAGGAAGTCGCAGGCGCGGTCGACTTGCCCGGTGGCAGCAGCAGCCTGCGTGTGAAGCTAAGGAACAGAAAGAACTCCGGGAAACCGGCGATGCTGCGCAGGTGCGCCAACCACGCCTCACGCAGTGCGCCGCGCGTCCAGGCGTGCGCCGCAACATGGTGCATGGCACGGCGGTACTTGCCGGCAAGCCCGCGCCGGACCCATGCCGGCACGGGCAGCGCCATCATGGTCCGGATCGCTTGCGGGGCGGCGAGGTTGTAGTAGTCCTGCTTCGATACCGACGTGGGATAGTAGAAGTACTTGAACGTCGGCTCGTCGATTAGCGCCAGCTTCTTGCCTTCGGCGAGCAGCCGCAGCGCGATGTAGGTGATGTCCATCGAGGGCACGCTGTCGAACACGCGGGCATCGATGGCCGCGGTGCGAAACAGATTGCCGGCGCTGCACAGCCAGCAATGGTCGAGCAGGGTGCCGAAGGGATCGCGGCGGACGGCCTCGACGCTCGGGATGTACGGGACCTCGCGATCGGGCCAGACGAAGATCCCGTCCGAGGCGACCCAATCCACGCGCGGATCGTCGTGGAAGGCCTTGAGCCGCCGAGCGAGCGCACCAGGCAACAGAATGTCGTCGTCGTCATGAATGGCGAAGAACTCGCTGCGGACGACTTCGAAACCTGTGCGGCGGGCGCGGAACAGGCTGCCAGTCTCGATCCGCATCAGGTGGATATCCCCGCGCGCTTCGAGCGCCGCGAATGTGGAAGGATCGACACGATTGCCATTGACGACGACAATGGGCCGCGCGGCGACACCCTCCTGCCCCACGATGTGGTCGATCGCCCGCATGAGGAGCGGACCGCGCTGCTGGTCGCAGATGGTCGGAATGATCACATCGATCGGCGTCAACACGGCCCCCGGAAATCTGGCGCGGCACCCTACAATCTTCGCGAGCTGCCAGCCAGCCGCAAGAAGGTCTACAGCCGGACTCAGCAGCGGACCGCCCGCCCGACAGAGTGACGCGGACCGGTTTCCAGGCGATTAATGAGATATCGCCGCTATGCGGCGATCGGTGCCGCCGTGGGCCACGCGGTCTGCTGCCGCCATAGACGGACAATGAGGCGGCCATCATCCAGTTCGACGGCATCAAGGGGAATCGGCTCACCCGTCGCAACATCGCGGATCAGCCGGAGCCCTTCGGCGAGGCCGATCGGCAGCAGGCCGGCCGCCTTCTCGACCGTATCCACCTCGCCGTAGCACATGAACCCGCCTACACCGTCGAGAACCTCGCCAGCGCTCAGCGGGCGCTTGGCCACGGCGACCGTCTGTGCCAACGGTCGGCCGAGCGGGGCGATCGTCGGCTCGCGGCAGAGCACCGCCTCGGCCGCCGAGAGCGGCGCCTCGATATGGCACAGATGGTAGGGC
>DATAAP010000242.1:0-4177 GCA_036260035.1 Alphaproteobacteria bacterium
CTCGCCGACCGCATTCCCGACCGCCGGATCGGCTTCGGCGATGCGATGGGCGAGAAGGTATGGGAGCAGGTGCCGGGCGAATTCCGCTCGACCTTGCGCCGCCTGATCGTGACGCAGGGCGACACCGAGCCCGCCTCGGTCGAGCAGCAGCGCATGCTGGGCCACACCTGTCCGTCGCTCTACGACCTGCGCAACCTGTTCCAGGTGAATGTCGAGGAAGGCCGGCATCTTTGGGCGATGGTCTACCTGCTGCACGCCTATTTCGGCCGCGATGGCCGCGAGGAGGCGGAGGCGCTGCTGGAGCGCCATTCCGGCGACCGCGACAATCCGCGCATCCTCAACACGTTCAACGAGCCGGTCACGGACTGGCTCAGCTTCTTCATGTTCACCTACCTCACCGACCGCGACGGTAAGTTCCAGCTCAAGTCGCTGGCGGAAAGCGCCTTCGACCCGCTGTCGCGCACCTGTCGCTTCATGCTGACGGAAGAAGCACATCACATGTTCGTCGGCGACACCGGCATCTCGCGGGTCGTGAAACGCACGCTCGAGGTGATGAAGGAGCTCGGCACCGAGGATCCGGAAGCGGTGCGAAAGGCTGGCGCGATTGATCTGCCGACGATGCAGAAATACCTGAACTTCTGGTTCTCCTCGTCGCTCGACCTGTTCGGCGCCGAAGTCTCGTCCAACGCCGCGACGAGCTTCGCGATGGGCATCAAGGGCCGGCCGGACGAGGCGAACTACGACGACCACGACTGCCGCGATGCGACATTCGAGCTGGAGACGCCGGGAGATGACGGCGCGATCCGCACTGAATCGGTGGCGATGCGCAGCGCCATGAACGAGGTCATGCGCCGGTCCTACATCAAGGACTGCGAGATCGGCGTGGTGCGTTGGAATCGGCAGATCGAGAAGGCAGGCTATGCCTTCCGTCTGCACCTGCCGCACGAGCGCTTCAATCGCAATGTCGGCGTCTGGGCCAGCCGAACCTACGATCCCGACGGCAAGCCGATGTCGCCGGAGCTGTGGTCCGCCGCGCGCGACCGCTGGCTGCCGTCCGAGCAGGACAAGGCCTTCGTGCGCAGCCTGATGAAGCCGGTCACCGAACCCGGCAAGATGGCGGCCTGGATCGCGCCGCCCGACCGCGGCATCAACGCGCTGCCGGTGAACTACGAGTACGTGCGGCTCGCGTAGGCGCGTCTGCTCCGATGAGCGCGTCATCGGCGCTACCCTCATTGCCCGCCTTCTTCGGCCGGCGAGAGAAGGGGCCCGAGCCGCATTGCGCCAGAAACCCTATCCCGTCCGCGGAAGAGCGCAGGGTGAGGGTGCTTCTGCAAGAGCGGTCTCGCTAATGCCCCTGACCGTCGCCATCGTCGGCGCGGGTCCCGCCGGGTGCTATGCGGCGGAGGCGGTCGCGCGCGCGACGCCCGATGCGCGTATTGATGTGATCGAGCGGCTGCCCGTGCCCTACGGCCTGGTGCGCCACGGCGTGGCGCCCGATCACCAAGGCACCAAAGCGGTCACGCGTGTGCTGGAGCGCACGCTCGCGCGGCCGACCGTGCGTGTCGTCGCCAACGTGACCCTTGGCCGCGACGTGTTGCTCGTCGAGCTGCTGGAGCTCTACGACGCCGTGGTGCTGGCTATCGGCGCCTCGCACGACCGCGCCCTCGGAATCCCAGGCGCAGACTTGCCCGGCGTGGTCGGCTCTGGCGCCTTCGTCGGCTGGTACAATGGCCATCCCGATCACGGCCAGGTGCCGCCGCTCGCCACAGCGCGGAACGTGGTGATCGTCGGCAACGGCAATGTGGCGCTCGACGTCGCACGCATCCTCGCCAAGACGCGCGAGGAACTCGCCAGCAGCGATATTGCGACGGCTGCACTGGATGCGCTTGCGAACGCGCCGCTGCAGGCGATCCACATCGTCGGCCGGCGCGCGCCGGACGCGGTGCGCTTCTCGCCGCACGAGCTCGGCGAACTGGGCGATCTCGCGCGCGCGTTGCCGCGCGTCGCCGCGCCGCATGACACTGCGCTGCGCGAAATGACTCTGCCGACGGCGCCACCTGACCGCGCCGAGGTGATGAAGCTGCTGCAGGCCTATGCGCGCAACGACAAGCGCGGCGCCATCGACCTTGTCTTTCACTTCGAGCTGCAGCCGCTGCGGATCGAAGGCGAGGGACGCGCCGTGCGTTTCGTCTTCGCGCGCGGCGATGAAGAGATCGCTCTGCCGGCCGATCTGGTGATCGGCTGCATCGGCTATCACGCGCGTCCCTTCTCGGCAGAGGGCCCGGTCGTGGAAGGCGGCTGCTATCGCAATGAGGCGGGCCGCATCGCCGAGCGGCTCTACGCTGTCGGCTGGGCCGCGCGCGGCGCGAGCGGCGTGATCCCAAACAACCGCGCCGACGGGCTTGCGGTCGCCAAGCGCATCATTGCCGAAGTGCAGCCCGGTGTACGTCCCGGTCCCGCCGGCCTCGACGCGCTGCTCGCGAGCCGCGGCGTGCGCCATCACGACTTCGCCGCCTGCAAGAAGATCGAATCCGCGGAGCTCGCAGCCGCGAAAGCGCCTGCTCCACGCCGCAAGTTCGCAACCATTGAAGAGATGCTCGCGGCGATCGGCTAGCTTTCCGGCTTCCAGCTCTCGGCGCGGCGGCGCGCTTCGGCGAGTTGGTCCTGGGCCATTTTCGACGCGAACTCGTCGCGGTTGCGGATCGCGAGCTGGTTGCCGCTCTTCGCCGCAAGCTCGAACCACATCATCGCCTCCACAGGGTCGGCCGCAACGCCCTTGCCGTGGCGGAGGTGGACGCCGAGATTGTTCTGCGCCATCGAATGCTGGCGCGTCGCGGCCTTGCGGTACCAGGTGACGGCGAGCGCCTCGTCGACGGGCTCGGCGAGCCCCTTCGCCGCGAACCATCCCAACCTGAACATCGCATAGACGCTGCCCGACTCGGCGGCGCGCCGGTACCAACGCTGCGCCTGCTGATAGTCCTTGATCCGCCCCTGCCCGAGTTCGTGCGCAAGCCCGAGCTGATTCTGCGTCCACACGTCGCCCGCTTCGGCGTCATCCACCATGCGGCGGGCGACGGTCTCGATGTAATCCGCCGGGCCCGGCGGCTGGCCGGCGAGTTCAGCGAGCACCGGCTTCACCTGCTCAAGGGCGGGAAGCCGGCCGGTGCCGTGTTTCAGCCGCTTGTCGTAGAGGGTGCGGATGATCAGCTCGTCGAGCGGCGTGATGGCCGTGCGACCCGACGCATAGCTCATCACCGAGTCGGCGACATGCGAGTGGCCGAGGCCGAAGGAATGCCCGATCTCGTGGTCGATGCAGCGCCGCATGCCGAGCGGGTTGCGGTAGTTGAGCTGGAGCTGCACGAAGACGAGCCGGCCCTCGCTGTCGGTGCGCGACTGGGCGACACAGGAGGCGAGCCGGCCATTGGCCATCAGGAACGCCGTGTCCATGAAGTGCATGACGTAGTTGGCCGCTGTCGAATCCTCCGGCACCTCCTTGACCGCTACCCCGGCAATCGCCGCGATGCGGCGCAGCGCCGCCAGCGCGTCCGGCCCGTAGAAGTCGGTCTGCGTGCCCGTGAGCTTCACCTTGATGGGCCCGCCCCACTTGCGCACCTGGCCCGACTTGGACTCGTCTCCGGAGCGATGCAGCACCAGCTCGTCGAAATGCTGCAGCAGCCGCTCCGCCTCGATCGCCTGAGCGCGGGCTGGCGCCGCCAAGGCGAAAACGACAGCGATGCGGGCGAGCAACGACGGCGCCGGTACGCATCCCATTCGGATTTTCTATCATGGGTTGGCCAGCTATCTCCAGCCGGGCCCGTGCCATGCGCGCACAAGCGTTTACGGGCGACTCGTCGGGCGCTAGCCTGCGGACCAACACAGTTTGGAGGGAACGCTGATGGCGCAACCGCAGAGCTTGCTGGCGATGGCCGGCGCCCCGCTCGACCCGAGCCCGTGGGAGAAGGCCGCGCTCGTGCTGATCGACGCCCAGATGGAGTATGTCGAGGGCAAGCTGCGGCTGCCCGGTATCGTGCCGGCGCTGCAGGAGGCGGCACGGGTGCTCGAGCTTGCGCGCGAGAAGGATGCGCCGGTGATCCACATCGTCCATCACGGCCGGCCCGGCGGCGCGCTGTTCGATCCCAACGGCCCGATGTCGAAGATAGCCCCTGAAGTGGCGCCG
>DATAAP010000243.1:0-6687 GCA_036260035.1 Alphaproteobacteria bacterium
GCGCGTCGGCACGTCCATCTGCGACAGCAATCCACGTCCCATCAGCAGTGCGATCGCCACCGGCAGGTTCGGCGCGAAAGGAAGCGCCATCACGCAGAAATTGGCGGGCAGATGCGTGAATACCATCGTGTTGACCAGCCCGATGCGGCGCGCGATCGGCACCGCTGCGAGATATGACAAAGCGGAGAGCAGCCCCATCGCGAAGAAGATCCAGCCGGTCACGGCCACGGACAGGTCGAAGCGTTCGAACAGCCACACTGCCAGTAGCGACTGCACGAAGAAGCCGCTGCCGAATGAATCAAGGCTGAAGAGGACTGCCAGCCGCATCACGACGCCGCGCGAGGGGCCAAGCGGCGCCGCTTTGCGCGCTTCGGCATGATCAAGGCCGGCCGAAAGGCCGCGGTAGATCAGCAGCGCCGCGACGCCGATCGCGGCGTAGCCGAGGAAAATGAACTGCATCGCGCGGAGCGCGGCCATGCGGTCGTCCAGCAGGTCGACGACTCCGGCGGACAGCACGCCGACAGCGCCGGCGAACGTGCCTACCAAGCTGTAGCGCGCGAAGAGCGCGGTGCGCTCCGAGTCCTTGACGGTCTCCGTAAGGGCGGCGTGCTCGAGCGGCAGGATCGGGCTGACATCTCCTGTCGAAGGATTCACCGTGCCGAAGAAGGCGACGACGAGCAGCGGCCAGAAATCGCCGACCGCGGCGAAAGCGATGCCGGTGGCGGTCATCAGCAGCGACAATGCGATCAGCAGCCGCTTGCGCGCGAAGCGCGTAGCAAGCATGCCGACGAGGAGGGTCGAAGCTGACGAGCCAAGCAGTGTGGCCGTGACAAGCAGGCCAACTTGCGCCGCATCGCAGCCGAGTGCCAGCAGATAGGCCGGCAGCACGATGCTGACCAGTCCGTCGCCGAAAGCGCGCAATCCCCGCGACGACAGCAGCAACGCCGCGTCGCGCGTCGCGCTCGGCGGCAGGAAACGCATGGCCGCCGCTAGCGGATGAACTGGTCGATGTAATTCGCGCCGAGGCCGTTCTTCGCGTAGTGCGCGCGGCACATGTCGATCTTAGTGAACACGTCCTCGTAGGCGACCGGCTTGCCCGCCTCGTCGACATAGATCATGGCGCCGGAGATGTTGAAGAAGGTGATCATCTCGTCGCCGGAATCGACCGTCAGCGTGTGCACCTCGCCGGGCGGTTCGTAGACGAAGCTGCCGGGTGTCGCGACCCAGTCATGCTCGAGATAGCGCCAGCTGCCCTTAATGACATAGCCGACCACCACCATCGGGTGGCGGTGGCGGCTGAGGATGCCGGCCTTGCGCACGCGCAGCAGGTTGCACCAGCCGCCGCTCACCGTGTTCATCAGCAGCGGGCGAAACCACACATTGTCGGCCTGCGGCACCCAGACGCGTTCGTCGTCAGGCACGGCCTTCGTCACGATCTCGTCCTGGATGCCGACTGCAGAGAGCACCGGTGCGCTGATCTTGGTTGCCATGATCGTCTCCCTTGATTCGTTCAGCCGATCGAATAGCCGCCGTCGACCGGCACCACCACGCCGGTGACGAAGCGCGCCGCGCGCGAGCACAGGAACAGCACCACGTCGGCGACCTCCGCAGGCTCGCCCCAGCGGCCCATCGGCGTGCGCGCGAGGATCGGCGCCTCGCGCGCGGGATCCTCGCGGATCGCCTGCGTCATCGCCGTGCGGATCCAGCCCGGCGCCACGGCATTGACGCGGATGCCGTCTGGCGCCCAGGCCGCGGCGAGCGAGCGCGTCAGCCCGCCGATGCCGCTCTTGCTCGATGCGTAGGCGGGCGCATGCGCGGCGCCAAAATAGGTGAACATCGAGGCAGTGTTGACGATCGAGCCGCCGTCCTTCGGGAATTTCGGCTTCGCGGCGACGCAGACGCGCATTGTGCCTTCGAGATTGCAGTCGATGACGCGCGCGTAGGTGACCGGATCGAATTCGTCGCGGCGCAGGATCATGCCAGCGCAGTTGACGACGCAGTCGATGCGCTCGAGATCGTCGACCAACGTGCGGATCGATTCCTCGTTGGTGACGTCGAGCGGCCGCAGCTCGATGCCAGCGAACTCAGTGCCGGCCTTCGCCGCCTCCACTTCCTGCCGTGGGCCAGCTGCGACGGTGCGGCATCCTGCATCCGCGAAGGCGCGGGCCACCGCCGCCCCGATGCCGCGCGTGCCGCCGGTGACCACGGCGTATTTTCCTGCGAAATCGTTACTTGCCAAGCGCTTCACCCTTCAACGCCAACCTGCGATAAGCGGGTCACATTAAGGCCTTAGGGAGAGCATCGCAAATCCCCGCAGGGGCGCGCGGTAGCAGCATCCTGCGATTGCAAGCCTAAATTTCGTCACAGCTTTGATTCGTGACCGCGCTGTGGCGGATCGGCAATCCTTGCGTGTCGCGGCGACTGCGGATCGGCGTCGCGTCTACGCCGATCGACCTTTCACTATCGGAGGAACGCGCAATGTTGACGGATGTGTTCTCGATTGCCTGGCGCGGCAGCATCGCCGTAGCCGTCCTTCTCGTCGCGCTGCAGGCAAGCGGCCTGCTGCACTGAACGGATCTTCAGCCGCGCACGGCGCGCAGCGGAGCCGCGCGCGGCTTCGGTTCGAGGTTCGCGCTCTCGCGACGCAACCATTCATGGAACAGGCGCACCTTGGGCAGCGCCGCCTTCGTCTCCGGATAGACAACGTAGTAGGCGAAGTTCACTGGGACACTGACATCGAAAGGCCGCACCAGCCGCCCGGCCGCGACATCGGCATCGGCCAGCGTGGATTTCGCCAGCGCGACGCCGCGGCCGAGGATCGCCGCTTCGAGTACGAGGCTCGACTGGTTAAAGCGGGGGCCGCGCGCCGCTTCGATGCCGGACACGCCGGCGGCCTTCAGCCACATCGGCCAGTTGGGGCAGGTTTCGTCGCCATCCGGGCTGTCGTCGTGCAGCAGCAAGTGGTGGCGCAGGCGGTCGGGCGAGGTGAGCGCATGCGGGCCTTTCAGCAAGGCGGGGCTGCACACCGGATAGACGGTGTCGCCGATCAGGCGGTCGACGATCAGATCTGAATAGCGGCCTGCGCCATAGCGGATCGCGAGGTCGACATCGCCGACGCCGAAATCGACCAGCTCCATGGACGCCGCGACGCGCACGTCGATCTCAGGATGCTCCGCCTGGAAGCGGTCGAGCCGCGGCAGCAGCCATTTCACGGCGAACGACGGTGCCAGGCTGACGGTCAGCACGCCGCTGCGGCCGACCGTGCCGAGCTGCTCGACGGCGCCAAGCAGGCGCTCGAAGCCGTCGCGGATGCCGGGCAGCACCGCCTGCGCCTCATCGGTCAGCAGCAGCGCGCGCTTGGTGCGACGGAACAGCGTCACGCCGAGTAAATCCTCGAGCGCCTTGACCTGATGGCTGACCGCCGCCGGTGTGACGGAGAGTTCATCCGCCGCCTTGGTGAAGCTTAGATGGCGCGCCGACGCCTCGAACGCGCGCAGCGCGTTGAGCGGCGGCAGACGGCGCCATTTGTTAGCGATGCGCATGGCGGCGCTCGTCGTCCTCGTTGAGAGGCGGCAGCCAGCCGCGACTCGCGATCACCGCATCGGTGGCGTGGACCACCTCCGACCCGAGGCCGTGCGCACGCAGCCGGCGCCGCAGCCGCTCGAGCTCGGCCACCCGCTCGGTCCAGACGGCCGGAAACACGGCCTCCAGCATCACGCGGATGCGGCTGGCAAGAGCCGGGCTCTTGCCGCTGGTCGAGACCGCGATCAGGAGATCGCCGCGTCGCACCAGCGACGGCGAATGGAAGTCGCACCAGCCGCGCTGGTCTTCGACGTTGACGAGCGCGCCAGCGATGGTCGCGGCTGTGGCGATGTCGCCGACGTCTTCGGGTGGCAGGTCGGCAATGAAGACGATGCGGCTGCCCGCGAGATCAGCGGCATTCGGCAGGCGTAGCGTAAGCCGATCGCCGCCATAGGCGCGCAGCGCCTCGGACGGCGCATCGCTGAAGACGCGCACGCGCGGCACGCCGTCGGCTTCGAGCTTGCGCAGCCGGTTTAGCGCCTGCGCATCGCGCCCGACCAGCGCCACTGGAACGCGGGCTAGGTCGAGGACGACCGGCAGCATCATGCGACGGCCTTCGCCGGCACGCCGGCGACCGCGAGCAGGGTCGTGTTGTCGTGGCGATGGCAGAAGTCGCCGAAGCTCTCACCCTTGCGCCGGTTCGCAGCGAAGAAAGCGAAGAGGGACTCCAAGGTCGCTGCGATGTCGGTCAGCTTCACGCGCTCGAAGACGAGGCGGTTCAGCCGCGTGCCTTCGAAGTCGCCGCCAAGATAGATCGCGTAGCTGTCCGGCGTGCGGCCGACCAGGCCAATGTCGCCGGCGTAGGGCCGCGCGCAGCCGTTCGGGCAGCCGGTGATCCGGACCGAGATGCGCTCGTAGCGCAGCCCGTGCCGGCTCAGCGCCTGCTCGATCTCGTCGACCAGGGGCACGCGGATGCGCTCCGCCTCGTTGAGCGCGAGTCCACAGGTCGGCAGCGCCGGGCAAGCCATCGCCCAGCGCGCGACCGGCGTGATGTCGAGCGGCAACGCCACGCCATTCGCCTTGAGAATGCCGTCGACCGTTTCGCGGTTGTCGATCGACAAGTCGGCGATCAGGATGTCCTGCGTCGGCATCAGGATCGGCCGCGCAGCCGGCACAGTGGCGAAGATCGTGCGCAGTGCTGTGCGAAGGCGCACCGCGCCGTCATCCTTCACGCGGCCATTGGCGACCGGCAGGCCGAGATAGAACCTCCCGTCTCCTTGCGCATGCCAGCCCATGTGGTCGAGCACGCGGAAGCGCGGCATGGCCTGCGGTGATTCGAGCGCGCGGCCGAGCCGCGCTTCGAGCTGCTCCTTGAACCAGGGCAGGCCCTTCTCGTCGACGAGGTATTTGAGCCGCGCGTGCTTGCGGTCGTCGCGGTCGCCGTGGTCGCGCTGCACCTCGATCACCGCGCGCGTGACGGCGAGCAGGTCCTCCGGCGGTACGAACACGACTGGGGTCGCCAGCCGCGGATAGGTCTTCGGCTTGTTATGCGTCATGCCGAGGCCGCCACCGACGGCGACGTTGTAGCCGGTGAGCGTCTCGCCCGCGAACAGCGCGATCAGCGCCAGATCGTTCGTCAGCACGTCGATCGAGTTGTCCTCGGGTGCAGCGAGTCCGATCTTGAACTTGCGCGGCAGGTACGCATCGCCATAGATGGAATCGCTTTCGTCCTCGCCGCTCGCTTCGCCGTCGATCCAAATCTCGTGATAGCCGCGCGTCTTCGGCGCGAGCGCGACCGACAGGCGCTTCGCTTCCGCCTGCAGCGTGCGATGCAGGGCGTCGGCGATCGGCGCTGGCGTCGCGGTCACGTTGCGCACGACGTCGCCGCAGGCAGCGAGCGTGGTCAGCAGCGCCGCATTGATCGCGGCGATCGCGGGCTTGAGGTCGCCCTTGATGAGGCCGTGGAACTGGATGCCTTGGCGCGTGGTGATGCGGAGATTGCCGCCGCCGTGCCGCTCGGCGATGTCGTCCAGCGCAAGATACTGAGCCGCCGTGAGCTGCCCCGCGGGGATCTTGGCGCGCACCATGAATTGGTGCGCCTTCGCCTGCCCCTTCTGTTTGAGTTCCGTGGCGCTATCGCGATCGTACCCCTGATAGAGGCCGTGAAACTTGAGGAGCTGCTCGTCGCCATTGGCAAAATGGTCGGCTTCGCCCGCCAATGTCGCCGCTATCGTCCCGCGTAGACCCCGGCTTTCCCTTTTCACCGCTTCGACCTTCGCGCCCGCCGCCATGGTAAGCCTCTGAATTGAAAGACATTACGGCAGCCGAAGGCGCGCTGCCGTACCTGGAGCATAAACTACCTAACGAATATGTATAATGAATAAAACTACACGATGAAATGAGTAAATATATCGTGCGGGCGGACGAACCCCGCTCTAGGGTCGCGTCCACAAGTGGCGCGGAGCGCCGTATCCCGACATGGAGCGATCAATGACCCTGCAGCTTGGCGACATCGTCCCCGACTTCGTCCAGGAGTCGACCCACGGCCCGATCTCCTTCCACGAATGGCTCGGCGACAGCTGGGGCGTGTTGTTCTCTCATCCCAAGGACTTCACGCCGGTCTGCACGACCGAGCTGGCCGAGGCGGCGCGCCTAAAGCCCGAGTTCGAGGCGCGCAACGTCAAGATCATCGGCCTGTCGGTCGATCCCGTCGCCTCGCACGCGAAGTGGGAGGCCGACATCGAGGAGACGCAAGGGCGCCGCGTAAATTTCCCCGTGCTCGCCGATGCCGACCGCAAGGTCGCGACGCTCTACGGCATGATCCATCCCAAGGCGGACCCGTCGATCACAGTGCGCTCGGTCTTCATCATCGATCCGAACAAGAAGCTGCGCCTGACGCTGACTTATCCGCCGAGCACGGGCCGCAATTTCCCGGAGATCCTGCGCGTCATCGATTCACTGCAGCTCACCGATGCGCACAAGGTTGCGACGCCGGTGAACTGGCAGGAAGGCGACGACGTGATCATCGTGCCGTCACTGAGCGATGAAGAGGCGCGCAAGCGCTTCCCGCAAGGCTGGAAGACGCTGAAGCCATATCTGCGCGTAGTACGGCAGCCGGGCCGCGCTAACAGCCCCGCCCCGCGCGCGGCGCTGACCGATGCTGAC
>DATAAP010000244.1:0-1625 GCA_036260035.1 Alphaproteobacteria bacterium
CCGGTGACGAGCGGCGGATGCAGGCCGTTGCACGCTTCGAGAAACGACGCGATTTCCGCCTCGAGGTCGTCGCCCTCGGAAAATGAGTGCTCCTGGCGGTCGATCGGTGGCAGGCCGGGGAACCAGCTGCGGCCGCTGCCCTTGCGCATGGCCACGAGTTTGCGGTTGTGCAGGTCGATCGAGATGTAGGACTCGCGCTGGAAGATGCGCATCTTGCGCTCGGTCTTGAGGCTGACCCGGCTGGCGGTTACCGTCGCGACGCAGCCGTTGGCGAAGCGCAGGCGCGTGTTGGCGATGTCTTCCTCACTGGAGACGACCGGCGCCCCGACCGCATCGACCGACACCACATCCGCCTTGACCATCGCCAGGATCAGATCGATGTCGTGGATCATCAGGTCGAGCGTGACGCCGACATCGGTGCCGCGCGGCTTGAAAGGCGCGATCCGGGTCGACTCGATATAGAGCGGCCTATCGATGAGGCGGTCGATCGCGATGCGCTCTAGAAAGAAGCGCTGCAGGTGGCCGACCTGGAGGACGCGAGCATTCGCATCGGCCAGCGCGATCAGCGCGTCCGCCTGCTCCAGGGTCTCGGTTATCGGCTTCTCGATCAGCACGTGGATGCCGTTCTCGAGGCAGGCCTTTGCCACTTCGAAATGCGCGCTGGTGGGAACCGCGATACTGAGGGCATCGACGCGGCCGAACAGCGCACGGTAGTCGTCGAGCGCTTCGGCTCCGAGCCGTCTCGCCATATCCCGGGCGCGCTGGATATCGCGGTCGACGATCGCGACCAGCGTCGCTGCCGGCGAGCGCGCGTATTTCTCGGCATGGAAGCGGCCGAAATGCCCGACGCCGATCACGGCGGTTCTGAGGGGAGCAGGGGCCATGGGTTTGTGGGCGGCGACATTAGCGGCTCATGCAGGGCCGTCCTAGGCCTTTGTGGGCTGGCGGAACGCGGGCGGACGCGGCATTCTGGGGTGCGTTTTCAGGAGGAGCTTGCATGGCGACAGAACAGGCCGAGGCCGTCCGGGGTAGCGAGGACATCAGCAAATTCCGCATGCTGCACACGATGCTGCGGGTCAACGACCTCGACAAATCGCTGGCCTTCTATACTGGGCCGCTGGGCATGAAGCTGCTGCGCAAGCGCGATTATCCTGACGGCAAGTTCACGCTCGCATTCGTCGGCTACGGCGATGAGAGCACGAGCACCGTGATCGAGCTTACCTACAACTGGGGCCGCGAGCAGCCTTACCAGCTCGGCGACGCCTATGGCCACATCGCGCTTGGCGTGCCGGATATCTACGGCACCTGCGAGCGCCTTGCTAAAAGCGGGGTCAAGATCACGCGCCCGCCGGGACCGATGAAGTTCGGCGGCAGCGTCATTGCGTTCATCGAGGATCCGGACGGCTACAAGATCGAGCTGATCCAGCGCGCCTGAGTCATCAGAAGGGCTGCAGCGCCAGTACGCCGACACCGGCTGCCCCGGCGAGGGCTGCCAGCGCGATCGCGATCCGGAAGGCGGGGCTGCGGCTGTTGTCGTTCGCCGGCGGCGGAATGACGGTACGAGGCTGAGTCAGCCGCCCCGGCGTCGGTGGCGCCGGGGAATCGGACGAATGCTGCTGCTTAGC
>DATAAP010000245.1:0-5618 GCA_036260035.1 Alphaproteobacteria bacterium
CAGGTCGAAGGCGCGGGCGAGCTGGTAGTCCTGCGGCGAGTCGATCGTCAGCGGCTCCACCTCGCTATCGGGCGACGGTGCGTTCTGCGGTGAAGGCGGCTGCGCTCCCGGCGGCTGCGTGCCGGGCTGGCCTTGGCGCTGCAGCTGCTCGTTTCGCAGCTGCTCATTGCGCAGCTGCTCATTGCGCAACGCGCCGCGCAAGTCTGCCTCGCGGCGGCTGCGCGGCTGGTCGATCTTCTCGATCCGCGCCGGCTCGACCACAATGTCCGGCTCGATGCCCTGTGCCTGGATCGAGCGTCCCGACGGCGTGAAGTAGCGCGCCGTGGTCAGCCGGATCGCGCCCTGGCCGCCGAGCGGAATGATCGTCTGTACCGAGCCTTTGCCGAAGGTCTTGGTGCCCAGCACGATCGCCCGACGGTGGTCCTGCAGCGCGCCGGCGACGATCTCCGACGCGGAGGCGGAGCCGCCATTGACGATGACGACCATCGGCAGGTTGTTGAGGATGTCGCCCGACTTGGCATTGAACCGCTGCGCGTCATCGCTGCGCCGCCCGCGGGTCGACACGATCTCGCCCTTGTCGAGGAACTCGTCCGAGACCGCGACGGCCTGGTCGAGCAGGCCGCCCGGATTGTTGCGCAGGTCCAGCACCACGCCCGCCAGCTTCGTGCCGAGCTGCTCGCGGATCTTCTGCACGGCGTTGCGCACGCCCAGATCGGTCTGCTCGGTGAATGACGTGACGCGGATGTAGCCGAGATCGCCCTCGACGCGCGAGCGCACCGACTGGATCGTGATCTTGGCGCGGGTGAGCGTGATGTCGAACGGCTCTTGGTTGCCGCGGCGGATGGTGAGCTTGATCGAGCTATTGACCGGGCCGCGCATCTTGTCGACCGCCTCCTGCAGGGTGAGGCCCATCACTTGGTCACCGTCGAGATGCGAAATGAGGTCGCCGGGCTTGAGGCCGGCGCGGAAGGCCGGTGTGTCGTCGATCGGCGAGACGACCTTCACGAGGCCGTTCTCCATCGTCACCTCGATGCCGAGGCCGCCGAACTCGCCGCGCGTCTGCACCTGCATGTCGCGATAGGTGCGCGCGTTCATATAGCTGGAATGAGGATCGAGCGCGGTGAGCATGCCGTTGATGGCATCCTCGATCAGCTTGCGGTCCTGCGTCTCTTCGACATAGTCGGAGCGGACGCGCTCGAACACCTCGCCAAAGAGGTTGAGCTGGCGGTAGGTGTCGGACGTGTTGTTGGCCTGCTGGGCGGCGACGGTCAATGGCATGCTGAGCCACAAGGCGACCCATGTCGCTGCGGCGGTCCGAACTGAAATCATCCGCTTACCTTCTCATTGCGCGGCGCCAGCCAAGGCAACGGGTCAATCGGTTGGCCGTTGCGCCGCAACTCAACATAAATCGACGGATAGCCCGATTCCGCGGAACCCGCCGTTCCGACCGGCTCGCCGGTCGTGACGGTCTGTCCGACAGTGGCATCGATCCGGCCTAGACCCGCCAAGAGGGTATGATATCCCTCGCTGTGTTCGATGATCAAGATAAGCCCATAAGTTCTGAACGGGCCTGCGAACACAATTTTGCCATCAAGCGGCGCGACCAGCCGCGCGCCTGGCCGTGCTTCAACGGTCATGCCGCGATGCGGCTGGCCACCCTCGCCGGGCTGTCCGAAGGAGAGCACAACCCGCCCATGCACCGGCGGCGCGATGGTGCCGCCGGGCCCGCCAAACGGACGGAGCCGTTCCGCCGGTGGCGGCATGCGGGCAGCCACCTGCGGTTCGCGGGGCCGGGCGGCTTCGCGTTCGCTGCGCTCGCGCGCTTCGGCCACGGCCCGTTCGGCGTCGAGGCGCTCGACCAGCTCGCGTAGGTCGCCGGCCTCGCGGGCGAGACGCTCCAACCGGGCTGCACTGCTGCGCTCCGCACTCTCGGCCTCCGCTAGCATCTTCGCCCGCCGCGCGATCAGCGCATCCAGCGTCTCGCGATCACCGGCGAGCCGCTCGGCAGCCTCTGCTACCTCGCGCCGCTGGACATCCGCGGCGGCACGGGCTCTCTGCAACGCATCGACCTCCGCAGCGAGCGCCATTGCTTGGTCGCGCAGCGCCGGTGTGAGCGCCGCCAGCAGCTTGGCGGTACGGACCGCATCGAGCGGGGATGATGGCAGCACGAGTGCGGCCTCCGGCGGCTGCCGGCTAACGCGGCCAAGCTCGGCGACGAGACGCACGAGTTCGATCCGCCGTTGGGCGAATGATTGTTCTTTCCTCTCCGCGTCGCCGGCGAGCTCGACTAGCCGGCGCTCCAGCCCCGTCAACGTATCCTCCGAATCCCGGAGCGACGCCGCTACGGCCACCGCGCGAGCGCGCAGGGTTTCGAGTTCGCGCGTCTGGTACTCGGACTCGCGGGCGAGGCGCTGCAGGCGATCGCGCTCATGGCCCAGCGACCGCTCAATCTGTTCGAGACGCCGCTCCGGCGGGTCGGCAGCCCATGCCGATGGTAATGGCGCTGCAACGAGCAGCGCCAAGAGGACGGCAAGATCAGGCCTGCGCACGACCTTGCGCCGCCGTGGGCGATGCGATCAGCGAATGCCCGGTCATCTCCGCCGGCGGCTCGATGCCCATGAGCTCCAGCAGGGTGGGCGCCACGTCGGCGAGCTTGCCGTTCTGCAGGGCGATAGGCGCGTTGCGCCCGGCGCCGCCGCCATTGACCAGCATCACCGGGACCGGGTTCGTGGTGTGGGCCGTGTGCGCCTGCCCGGTAGCAGGATCGCGCATCATCTCGGCATTGCCGTGATCGGCGGTGATCAACAGCGCGCCGCCCTGTTTGACGACCGCGTCGGCAACCCGGCCCAGGCACGCATCCACCGCCTCCACCGCGCGGGTCGCCGCTTCGAGGTCGCCGGTGTGGCCGACCATGTCGGTGTTGGCATAGTTGACGAGGATGAAATCGAACTTGCCCGAGTTGATCGCGGCGACCAGCCGGTCCGTGACCTCGAAGGCCGACATCTCGGGCTTGAGATCGTACGTCGCGATCTTGGGCGACGGCACGAGGATGCGCTCCTCGCCCGGCCATTCGCGCTCCTCGCCGCCGTTGAAGAAGAACGTGACGTGCGCGTACTTCTCCGTCTCGGCGATGCGCAGCTGCTTGAGGCCGCGCTGCGCCAGGATCTCGCCCATGCCGTTGCGCAGCTCGACCGGCTTGAAGATCGCTTTCATGAACCGATTGAGCTCGGTGGAATACTCGACCATGCCCAACGCCGCCGCGAAAGCGACGGTGCGGCTGCGGGTGAAGCCGACAAAGCCCGGATCGAGCAGCGCAAGCAGGATCTCGCGCGCGCGGTCGGCGCGGAAATTCGCCATCAGGACGCCGTCGCCGTCCTTCATGCCGGCATAACCGCCGATGACCGTGGGCAGGACGAACTCGTCCGTGACGTTCTTGGCGTAGGACTGCGCCACGGCCGCCAGCGGGTCCGCCGCGCGCTCGCCTTGTGCCTCGACCATCGCCGCGTAGGCGAGGCTGACGCGCTCCCACCGCTTGTCGCGGTCCATCGCATAGTAGCGTCCGCTTACGGTCGCGACCGCGACGCGGCCCGACTCCTGCGTGTCTGCGATTAATTTCTGCAGATAGGCTTCGGCGCTCTTCGGCGGCGTGTCGCGCCCGTCGAGGAAGGCGTGGACCCAGACCTTCAGCCCCGCTCCGGCCAGGTTGCGCGCCAACGCTGCCATGTGGTCCTGGTGGGAATGCACGCCGCCGGGCGACATGAGACCCATCAGGTGAACGGCCCCGCCTTTCGCCCTCATCTGCGCGATGAACGCGGCAAGCTCCGGCTCACGCGCGAGCGAACCATCGGCGACCGCCTGGTCGATGCGGGGCAGGTCCTGCATGACGACGCGCCCCGCGCCGAGATTCATGTGCCCGACTTCGGAATTGCCCATCTGCCCCTTGGGCAGGCCGACATGCAGCTCCGACGCTTCGAGGTAGGCGATGGGCGAGACCTTCGCCATGCGGTCGAGATTGGGGGTCTTGGCGCGCAGGATGGCGTTGTCGGCCGCTGGCTGGGCGCGGTGGCCCCAGCCGTCGAGCACGGCGAGAACGATAGGACGCTGGCGTGGGACGTATTCGGTCATGGGGGGCGACTATAGAGAAGGGAAGATGAAGAAAAAACTCCGCCGGAATGGCGCCGGACGGCCGGTTTGGTGCTTTGCCATAAGCCTTCATTAACGACGACGGGCCAGGGTGGGGGCGGCGGCAGAACATCGGCCGCGACTGGAGTTCTCGTGCGGATCGCCCTGCTTACTTTCCTTCTCCTGGCCTGCATCGGCGTTGCCGTCGGCCATGTGGCGCGCGATGCGGCGCAGCCGCGAGTCGATGACCAAGCCGGGAAGATCCGAGTCAAGCTTTAGCCTCCCTCGCGGCCGGTGCTTGCCAGCCGGCCGAACGGCGCGCGCGTCAACACGCGCAAGCCCGCCACGGTCGACAGGTTGCGGATGCTGCGCTGCGCCTCCAGCATGAATCCCCGCACCACCTCGCGTCGGTCTACCTCGCCAACTTCCCTGACCTTGTCCAGCCGGAAGATGGCGTAAAGCCCGAGCAAGAAGGCGAGGGCGAAGAAGAAGTCCCAATGGCGCAAGCGCAGGGCGACAACGGCGGTCGTGGCGCCCGCTGCCTGCCAGTTTATCAGGAACGACAGCTCCTTGTCGGCGAACCATTGCGACAAGGCGCCGCCAATGATCGGGGCGGTGCCGGCGGCAAGCGCGGCGAACAAGCCGATCGCCGCGAGATAGGTGGTCGCGTCCTCGTCGCGGGCGAGCTTCAGGCCGATCGTGCCGGTGCCGAGGCCGACTCCGGCCGCAGCGGCCCCCATCAGCAGATGCAGCACCACCAGCATCGGCATGGTCAGCGCGTGGCGCTCCGGCGTGTGCGTATAGGGCAGTGCGAAGATGCAGGCAAGGAAGACCGGGCCGGCGACGGCGAGCACGGACTTGATCGCGAAGCGGTCGGCGATGAGGCCCCACCAGTGCAGCGTCGCGACGTTGGTGAGCTGGCTGAGCACGGCGAGGAGGACGACGAAGCCGAGGTCGTAGCCGAGCTGCTGCACGATGTAGACTGGGATGAACGGTGCTGCGAGATTTGTCGCGAAGTTCCAGGTGACCATAAAGATGATCAGGCGCCGGAAATTGCTGTCGCGCAGCGGTGCACGCAGCATCGTCAGTAAGGCCGGCCGCGTCGCCTTATCGGCCGGCGGCATCCGAGGCTCCGGCACGCGCGTCAGCCACCACGAGCTGGCGAAGCCTGCTACCGCGCCGAGCAGAGAGAGGATGCTGTAGGCATAGATCGTCCGCTCCTCTTCCCCGAATAGCCAGCCCGCATGATCGATGACCCAGCCGCCAAGCAGGCTCGCCGCCATACCGAGCCCGGTCGACCAGAACAGACGCTTGGCGAAGAAGTCGCCGAGGCCCTGCTTCGGCAGCAGGTCATGAATCCAGGAATTCCACGCGCAGCCGGCGACGGCCCCGAGCACGCAGATCGCGAACTGCCCGCCGATCAGAAGTGTCAGCGCAGTCGTCCGATCAGGCAGAAAGGGAAGGAGCGCGATCAGCACCAGCAGCGCGCGACCAGT
>DATAAP010000246.1:0-9824 GCA_036260035.1 Alphaproteobacteria bacterium
CGCGAAACACGGCGATCCGCTTGGAATTACGTAATTCTTCGGGATAGACGAAGTACGCCTCGTAGGTCGGCCCCTCAAGCTCCGGGAGCACTTGGACGATCTTGGTGCTCTCATGTGCCATGTAGTCCGGGAATGCCGCGATGCCGATGCCGTTTTCGACGGCACGCAGGATCGCATAGATGTTGTTGACCATCAGCGCCGGCTGACGCCGGTGCCCCGGCTTGGTGCCGGCCTCGAGCAGCCAGTTCACGCCGGGGAAGGGCGGCCGCGGATCCTCGCCATAGACGATGATCTTGTGGCCGTCGAGGTCGGCGGCCGTCTTGGGCACCCCGAACTTCTTGAGATAGGCCGGGCTGGCGAAGACATGGACATGGATGGTCAGCAGATGGCGCTGCACCAGGTCCGGCTGCCGCGGCGTCGTGGTGCGGATCGCGCAATCCGCCTCGCGCATGCCGAGATCGAGCTCCGAATCGTCGACCAGCAGGTTGAGATGGATGTCGGGATAGAGCTCGACGAACTCCTTGAGCCGCGGCGTCAGCCAGACCGAGCCGAGCGCCACCGGAGTCGTCACGCGGAGCAGCCCTGACGGCTTCTCCTTGCTCTCGCTGATCTGCGCCTCGGCAGCGGCGAGCTTGAGGAACACATCGCGCACCGTACGGTAGAGCAGCTCGCCCTGCTCGGTCAGGATCAGGCCGCGCGCGTGGCGGTGGAAGAGGGGCGTACGCAGCGAATCCTCGAGCGCGCTGATCTGCCGGCTGACCGCCGACTGGCTCAGATTCAGCGTGTCGCCGGCATGCGTGAAGCTGCCCGCTTCAGCGACCGAGTGAAAGATTCGGAGCTTGTCCCAGTCCATTCGTGCCTGAAGGCACCGCCCCTGTCCGGCGGCGCCGGCTTCCCCCGTCTGTGAAGTGGCCTCTTATTGCGCCGCCTGCAGCGCCTCGGCCGAGGCGTGGGCGAGGAAGCGCTCTGCCTCGAGCGCGCCCATGCAACCCATACCGGCGGCCGTGACCGCTTGGCGGAACACCTTGTCCTTTACGTCCCCCGCCGCGAACACGCCAGGCACGCTGGTCGCTGTCGAGTCGGGGCGCGTGATGATGTAGCCCTCCGCATCGATATCCAGCTGGCCCTTGAACAGCGCAGTAGCAGGATCGTGACCGATGGCTATGAACAGCCCGTCGACGTCGAGCGCGCTGACGGCGCCGGTGACGAGGTTGCGCAGCTTCAGGCCAGTCACGGTCGGCGGCTCGTCCTCGCCAAGGACCTCCTCGACGACGCTGTTCCAGACCGTGCCGATCTTCGGATTGGCGAACAGGCGCGCCTGGTTGGTCTTGTCGGCGCGCAGCGTGTCGCGACGATGGATCAGCGTGACATGGCTGGCGTGATTGGTGAGGTAGAGCGCCTCCTCGACCGCCGTGTTGCCGCCGCCGACGACGGCCACGCGCTTGCCGCGGAAAAAGAAGCCGTCGCAGGTGGCGCAGGCAGAGACGCCATAGCCGCGGAACTTGGTCTCGCTCGGCAGGTTCAGCCAGCGCGCCTGCGCGCCGGTGCAGATGATCAGCGTCTCGCCGACATACACATCACCGCCGTCGCCGGTGCAGACGAAGGGCCGTTTCCCGAGATCGACCTTCACGACCGTGTCCTCGATGATGTGCGTGCCCACGTGCTCGGCCTGCTTCGCCATCTGCTCCATCAGCCAGGGGCCCTGAATGGCCTCGGCGAAGCCGGGGTAATTCTCTACCTCGGTGGTGATCGACAGCTGGCCGCCGGGCTGCAGCCCGCGCACCAGAATCGGCTTCAGGTTGGCGCGCGCCGCATAGACGGCGGCGGTATACCCCGCGGGACCGGAACCGAGAATCAGGACTTTGGTGCGAAAAGTGTGGGGCATTGGCACATCGCGGGGAATCGGGGTCGATACCGTCTCAAATTAAGTGCCCAGTCCGGGGGAAGCAAGCACCCCTGCGTCCAGTGCATAACTGCGGAGACGGCTCAGAACCCGAACATATGGTCGAGGCTAAACGCGTCCTTGCCGGCGACAAGCCCGTGATAGCCGAACAGCCGACAAGTCGTGTCGCGGATGATGACGAAGCCACCATCGCCGGCCCGCGCGAGCGCGTCGCGCCCGAACATCGTGCTGGCATGCCACAGGACGGAGCCGCTGCACGGGATGCGCAGCTTGATCTTCGCGATCTCGGCGCCAGCGCGGTGGTGCAGGGTCAGCGTCGTATCGGACGTCTCGTGCCATGGCGTCGAGGCCGGGTAGATCAGGTGGCACAGCGTATCGAAGCCGTCATTCCCGAGCCGCAGGAACAGCCGCGTCGAAAGACCGGGCGGCGCACCTGTGTAGGATTGCGGCTCGTTCTTGTAGGTGAGGACCGTATTGAAGATGTGCGCTCCGAAACTCGTCTCGGCGGCGTGGCCGCTGTCGCGATCCTCGTAACGGAACAGGGCGTGCAACCAGCCGTCGGCGCCGCCGCCATCGCGGAAGTCGTAGAGGAGCTCAACATGCCCGTAGCCGGATGGCAGCGCTTCGCCCGCTGATCCGTTCAGCAGCTCGTCGAGATCGACGGCGGTGCGATGGTTGCGCGGTAGGCGGCCCAGATAGCGCGTCGCGGCTTCCTTGCCCGAGGCGTCGTAGACCTTGAGCGCGATCGGCAGCTCGGATTGCGTCGTCGCCATAGGCGTCGGCAAGACGATGCTGCGGAACCGCTCGTGCGGCAGCACCGGCGCGGGAAGCAGAAAGCCCTTGCCCACCAGATTGGCGAGCTCAGGCAGGTGCGCGTCCGGCTTCAAGTCGGTGCGCTCGACATTGGGATGCGCGATGCGGCGGCGGCCGCTCTCTGTCATGATCTCGTAGCGCGGTCGCACGAAATGCCGTCCCGCGCGGATCTCGATCTGCGCGGGCCAGCGCGCCTTGGGCAGCACCTGCGCGACATCCAGCGCGAAAGTGCCGAACGCCGGAATCTCGCGATCCAGCAGCGCGGCCTCGTCCTCGCCCATCAGATTGAGCCCGACCGCGTTTGCCGGGATCGGCCGCGGATGGCTGTTCTGCACCCACAGCACGACCTTCTCGTTCGCGGCAGGCGCCGGCAGGCCGGCGTAAAAATCGGCGGGCCACGCATTGGCGTCGTGGGTGCAGGAGAGCTCCTGCGCGCGTTCGCCGAACACGTCGAGCGCGTATTTGACGACGTCGTGCCCCGCAGCGCCGATCGCGTGGATGAAAAGCTGGCCGACGAAGTCGCCGAGCCTGAAGCGCCGACGCACCTCGCGGCTGTCGATGACAATTCCGGCGGTGCCGGCGGCGAGCGTCTCGCGCCATTCGGCGACCACGGCCCCGCTCTCGTCGAACAGGCAGAGCCACAGCGCCACGTCCTTCGCGCCATATCCCGCCCAGTAGTTTGCCGTGACGACGCGGGTATGCACGCCGCCGCTGTCGCGGAAGAAGGCGAAGTTGGTGGCGAAGTTGAGCGGGTCGAGATAGCGCCGCTTGTTGGTGAGGAACGTCTCCGACAGGCGCGTGTCGTCGAGCGTCAGAATGACGGCGCCCGCGGGCACCAGATGGCGCATCTGCGCGACGATGCGGTCGGCATCGAACACCGGGACGAACAGGGCGCCGATGTCGCTGCCAGGCAGGTCGGTGATCGGCTGCGCACGGTGCCCGAGGATCTGCTTGCCGATCTCGGTCACCGACTGGACGAACACGCCGGCGATGCCGATGCTGCCGAGCGGGTGGATCTCGGCAAACGCGCTTGCCGTGCCGTGGGGATCGTAGATCGCGATCGGCCGCGCGGCGGCAAGGCGGCGCAGCAGGGCGCGGATGGCGGTCTGCGCGTTCGGATGTCCGATCGCCTTGAAGAAGCTGTCGCCGCCTTTGGCGTTGCTGAACGTTTCGATCTTGAGCGCCATGGCCGGGTTATAGCCGCTGATCGGGGTCAAGCCCAGCCGAACCGTCTGCGAATCTCTGCCGCGGCGCGGGCAGTGTCGTCGGGCGGCGTATAGGTCCAGCTGGCGTAGCTGCCGTCGAACGGACGCGTGATCCCGTCCGCCATCAGCATCTCGTGGAAGCGTCGCAGGCGTCGCGATTCGCCGGCAAGCGCGGCCACGTAGACCGGCTTGCCCGTAGCAACCGCCTCGGACGTCATCGAGACGGAATCTTCGGTGACCACGATGGCGTCCGCGAGGGCCAGCAGGCCGAAATAGGGATTATCGCCCTTGCCGTCCCAGACGAAGGCGGGGACCTCCTTGAGGCGCTCGCGCAGCACGGCTTCGTTTTCGGCGCCCGTGCGCCGGGAGGGCGTCACCGCGAGTGCGCCGCCGGTCCTGCGGGCGAGGGAAACGAGATTGTCGGCGAGCCGCGTGACGATGTCCGGCGTCAGCCGGTGCCGGCCATTCGGGCCGCCGATCAGCACGGCGATCAGCGGGCGCGGCAGCGGTGCAAGCACGGGCCCCCAGCGGCGCGCGCCTTCCTCCAGCTTCTGCGGCGTCACGGGATGGATCGCCGCCTTGCTGGAAATCACGTTAGCGCCGCTGAGCCCATCGTGTCGCGGCGCGATGATCAGGTCGAAGCGACGCCGATCCATCTTTGGATCCTGGATGTGCACTGCGCGCGTGCGGCCGCCGCTGGCGGTCCGGATCGCGGCCGCGAGCGGCGCACCGACGCTGCCGCAGCTGATGACGACATCGGGCCAAGGCGGATCGAGCCTGTCGCTGTCTGCCCTGAGCGCTCTCAGCGGTGCAAACCACAGGCGCTTCGGCAGAACGTCCCACAACCAGCGGACGCGCACCCGCTTGATGACCGGAATGACGCCCAGCGCATCGGCGAGGCCGCGGCATTGCGCCTCCATGCCCGCATGGCCCTCTGTGATGATCCAGCAGCTACGCGACGTCATGGCGCGCGACTATGGCGATGGTGTCGGCAGAAACCAAGCCGGTTGCCAAGCGCAGCCTGACCTGTAATATTCTTTCAAACTTTCGCAATTAAAGGCAACGAACTGTGCGTCGGGTGAAACTCGACCGTATCGACCGGCGGATTCTACGGGATCTCCAGGACAACGGGCGGATGACAAATGTGGAATTGGCGGAGCGCGCGGGTATCTCGGCGCCGCCCTGCCTGCGGCGCGTGCGCGCGCTCGAGGAATCTGGCGTCATCAAGGGCTATCACGCCGATCTCAGCGCCGCCGCACTCGGCTATCACGTCACTGTCTTCGCGCAGGTCGGGCTGTCGAGCCAGGCCGAGCATGATCTCAAGGCTTTCGAGGACCTGGTCAACTCGTGGGAGCAGGTGCGCGAGTGCCACATGCTCGCGGGCGAGACCGACTTCCTGCTGAAGATTGTCGCCGAGGACTGGGACGCGTACCAGAAATTCCTGACGACCAAGCTGACGACCGCGCCCAACGTGAGCCATGTCAAATCGGCGCTGGCGATCCGCACCGCGAAGCTGCTGCCCGGCGTTCCGGTCGAAGCGGAGTGACTAGCGCGCGAGCGTCTCCGCGGGAGCGGGCGCCGCGCGCGTGCCGAGCCGTAAGACGGCGTATCCAATCGCGGCGGACAGAAAGGATCCGCTCAGGACGCCAAGCCGCGTCGCGATGCTGTACTGCGCGCTGTCGAAGGCCAGTGTGCCGATGAACAGGCTCATCGTAAAACCGACACCGGCTAGCAGGGCCACTCCATACACTTGAGACCAAGTCGCGCCGGACAGCGCGGGTGCCCAGCCGCTGCGCACGACCAGCCAGGTGGTACCGAACACGCCGAGCTGCTTGCCGATGAATAGGCCGGCGGCGATGCCCAAAGGCACCGGCTCAAGCAGGGTGGTGAGCGACAGACCGGCCAGCGGAATGCCTGCATTTGCAAAGGCAAAGAGCGGCATGATGCCGAAGCCTACCCAAGGCTGCAGGGTCTCCTCCACTTCATGCAGCGGCGAACGTCCGTCGCGGTCCTTCGCGCGGAGCGGGATCGCGAGCGCGAGCACGACGCCAGATAGCGTCGCGTGGACGCCGGACTTCAGGACACAGACCCACAGGACGATTCCGATGAGGAAGTAGGGCGCGCGCCGCGTTACGCCGGCGATATTGAGGCCGAACAGTACGCTGGTCGCAATGGCGGCCGCGACCAGAGATTCCAGCGAAAGATTCGCCGTGTAGAACGCCGCGATGATGATTATCGCACCGAGATCGTCGAAGATTGCGACCGCGGTCAGAAACACTTTAAGCGACACCGGCACGCGCGAGCCGACCAGGGCGAGGATGCCAAGGGCGAACGCTATGTCGGTCGCGGTCGGTATCGCCCAACCGTGGATCGCCACGGGATCGTCGCGGTTCAGGGCAGCATAGATTGCGGCCGGCACCCCCATTCCGGCGGCGGCTACGATCGCCGGCAGCAGCGCTTGGGCTGGCGTCGACAACTCCCCCTCAAGCAGTTCGCGCTTCACCTCCAGCCCGACCAGCAGGAAGAAGATGGCCATCAGGCCATCGTTGATCCACAGCAGCAGCGGCTTGGAGATCAGCAGAGACTCAATGCGGATCTCCAGGCGTAGCGACAGCAACGCATCATAGAACGGCGCCAAAGGAGAGTTGCTGACCGCGAGTGCGAGCAGTGCCGCGCCGACCAGTAAGATGCCGCTGGCAGAGTCCAGCTTGGGAAATTCGCGAAGCGCCTTGAACATGGTCGCGGGCCCTCGTCGTCACATGGTTCTCAGCCGCGCGCGGCCGGCCATCGTCGGAACGACCGCACAGGAGCGACGCGCTCCAGCTTGACTTGACTTAGGTTATCGGAAAATTTGGCGGGCCTGCATCGCTCAAACGCGTGGCGGAGCCGGCAAAGGGGAGGCACGCGCGCGCGATTATGAAGACAATCCTTGTGCACTTGGCCAACGACGAAGGCCGGTTGAGGCGACTTCGCACCGCGCTTTCGCTTGCGTCGGCGCACCACGCCCATGTGATTGGCCTCTTCACGCGTTCGCCCTACGTGACGCCTCCGGCGATCGTCGGCCGCGGCGCGTCCTCCGCATTCTTGCGGGAGATGGAGGCCGGCTTGCGCGATCAGGAGCAGCAGGTCCGCGCCGAGTTCGAGGGTGCGGTAGCCAAGACCTCCGTCAGTGCGGAATGGCTGCATCAGGACGGCGAGATCATTCAGGCGCTCGCATACAATTCGCACGTCGCCGACCTGCTGGTCGTGAGCCAAACGCCGCAGGAGACGGTCGAAGACATCGTGACCGGCAGCCGGCCGGATCACGTTATGCTCGAGGCGGGATGCCCAGTGCTTGTCGTGCCGCATGGCGATGGGGACACGGAGGCCGGCCGGAACGTGTTGATCTCATGGGCGCGGACGCGCGAAGCGAGCCGGGCGGTGCGCAGCGCGCTCCCCATACTCCGGCGCGCCGCGTCCGTAACCATATTGACCTGCCGCGCAACGCGCGCACGGCCCGGAGAAGCCGTCAAGGCATATCTCGCCCGTCACGATGTGCGGGCGGAAATCCGCGTCGATTTTGGCGACAACGACGAGGTCGGCGAGATCGTGCTGGCGCATGCCGAGGAGATGTCGGCGGATCTCATCGTGATGGGCGCGTACGGACACTCGCGCTTGCGCGAGATGATCCTGGGTGGGACAACACGGCATGTGTTGTCGCATTCGACCATTCCGGTCCTGATGTCGCACTGAGCGGACGCGGGGGATCATGAACACGCTTGCGCCTGCCTCGTGCAGCCGCTTTCTCGTGCGGGTAGTCGCGATCATTGCCGGGCTTGCATCGATGCTGTCGGCCGGAACAGCGTTTGCAGCCGTTGCTTCGGCCGATGCGCCGCACCTTGATGGCGCGGCCCTCGGGCTGCTTTGGGGCCTCCCGTTCGCCGGCATTCTTTTGTCGATCGCGCTGTTCCCGCTCTTTGCCCCGCATTTCTGGGAGCATCATTTCGGCAAAGTGTCTGCGTTCTGGGGCCTAGCCTTCCTGGTGCCATTTGCGCTGATGTTCGGGGTGGAGCTGACGCTCTACAGCGTGCTGCATACGGCGCTGCTCGAATACATCCCGTTCATCATCCTGCTGTTCGCCCTGTTCACAGTCGCGGGCGGAATTTCGCTCAAGGGCACGCTGCCGGGCACGCCGCTGGCAAACACCGTTATGATGGCGATCGGCACCGGCATTGCCAGCTGGATGGGCACGACGGGCGCATCGATGCTGCTGATCCGGCCGATCCTGCAGGCCAATCTCTGGCGCAAGAAGGTCGTCCATATCGTCGTGTTCTTCATATTTCTTGTCTCGAACATCGGCGGATCGCTGACGCCGCTCGGCGACCCGCCGCTCTTCCTCGGCTTCCTGAAGGGCGTCGAGTTCTTCTGGACGACGACGCACCTGTTCGCCGAGACGGTCACGCTCGCGCTGCCGCTTCTTGCGTTGTTCTTCCTCATTGACAGCTACTACTACCGCAAAGAGGCCGATGTGCCGGCCCCGCCAGCACTCAAGGGGCATCTCGGGGTCGAAGGCCTCGTGAACGTCGTTCTGCTCGCGGCGATTGTCGGTGCTGTCCTGATGAGCGGCATCTGGGAGCCGGGTATCTCGTTCTCCGTCTATCACAACGAGATTCCGCTGCAGAACCTCGTACGCGACGTTCTCCTTGTCGCAATTGCGCTGCTGTCGCTGCGCCTCACGCCCAAGACGGCACACGAGAGCAACGCTTTCAGTTGGGGACCCATGCTGGAAGTGGCGAAGCTCTTCGCCAGCATCTTCTTAACGATCGTGCCGGTGATCGCTATCCTGCGTGCCGGCCCGGATGGTGCGCTGCGCAGCGTCGTGGCACTGGTGACGGACGCGAGCGGCGCGCCTAACAATGCCATGTATTTCTGGTTGACCGGCGCGCTGTCGAGCTTCCTCGACAACGCGCCGACCTACCTCGTGTTCTTCAATCTCGCCGGAGGCGAGGCCAACCGGCTGATGTACGAACTGCCCTTGACGCTCGCGGCGATCTCGGCGGGCGCGGTGTTCATGGGGGCGAACACCTATATCGGGAATGCGCCGAACTTCATGGTGAAGGCGATCGCCGAGAGCCGCGGCGTGAAGATGCCCAGCTTCTTCGGCTACATGGCCTGGTCGGTCGGAGTCCTGATTCCGCTCTTCCTGATCTGCACGGTACTGTTCTTCAGCTGACCTCTCAAAGTGCCAGGCGCAGTCCGCGCCCTTCCCGCATAGCCGCTTCATAGACGAACGCGGCGGCCGCAATGTCTTCGATGGCGATGCCGCACGAGTCGAAGACGATCACGTCGTTCGGATCGACGCGGCCGGGCTTCAGCCCGGCGACCAGTTGGCCGAGCGTAGCATGGACATCCTCGCGCGTCATGGCGCCGGCGGCGAGCGCGTGGTGCAGATCGCCGATCTCGGCGCATTGCGCGGTTGAGTCGGTCACGACGACTGCCGCGCCGAGCAGCGCCGGCTCGAGCTCCTGCTTCTCGGGATTGTCGGCGCCGACCGCCGCGATGAATGTGCCCGTCCGCACATGTTCGCGGCCGAGGAACCACCGCGGAGATGGCGTGCAGGTCACGCAGATGTCGCTCTCTCGCACTGCCGCCCGGAGGTCCACGGTCGCGACGACGTCGATTCCAGTTGCGGCGTGCATATCGGCGGCGAAGCGGGCTGCAACGTCGATTTCGCTGTCGACGGCGAAAACGCGTGCGATCGGCCGCGCCGCCAGCAGGGCGCGGAGCTGGATCCGCCCTTGCGTGCCGCAGCCGCAGATCGTGGCGACGCGCGAGTCGGGCCGGGAGAGATGGCGGGCAGCCAGGGCGGTCGCAGCACCGGTGCGCTGGATGGTGATCTCGACAGAATCCATGATCGCCAGCGG
>DATAAP010000247.1:0-2811 GCA_036260035.1 Alphaproteobacteria bacterium
GTCGCGAGCGCCAGCGCTCTGCCGCGACGCGGATCGCGCGCTGAGCCACCGTCGTCCGAGAATTGGCTGGCTACGTCGTGGGGCGCCAGCAAAGAATTGCCCAAACGGTCGCGGACCAAGCTAGGTTTGCTCCACCAGCGCCTTCACGGCGGGGTAGTCGGTCTTGCCACTGCCGAGCAGCGGCAGCTTCTTCACCATCAGGATCGTGCGCGGCACGAAGATCTCCGGCACGCCGCGCGCCTGCGCATGCGCCATCAGCGACCCGCGGTCCGGGTTCTCCTGCTCGGTCACGAGCACCAGCGCCTCGCCGCGCCGCGGATCGGGTACTGCGACCACGGCGTGGCCGACGCCGGGCCAGAGCGTGCCGACGAGTTCCTCGACTGCGTTGAGCGGCACCATCTCGCCGGCGACCTTGGCGAAGCGCTTGGCGCGGCCGACGATGCGCACGAAGCCTTCGCCGTCGATCTCGACGATGTCGCCGGTGTCGTACCAGCCGTCGCGCGGCGGCTCGACCACGCCGGGCGCCTCACTGCGCAGATAGCCGAGCATTACATTGGGGCCGCTGACGAGGAGGCGCCCGCCCCGCTCGATTCCGGGCACGGGCTCGATGCGGTGCGCTATGCCCGGCAGAAGCCGTCCGACCGTGCCGGCCTTGTAATGCATCGGCGTATTGGTGGCGATCACCGGCGAGGTCTCGGTGGCGCCGTAGCCCTCGAGGATGCGCAAGCCGAACTTCTCCGCCCAGACGCGGCGCGTCTCGTCCTTGACGCGCTCGGCGCCAGCGAAGACGTAGCGCACGCTGTGAAAGTCGTACGCGTTCGCGACGCGCGCGTAGCCGGAGAGGAACGTGTCGGTGCCGAACATGATCGTCGCGTTGGTCTCGTATACCATCTCCGGCACGATCCGGTAATGCAGCGGCGAGGGGTAGAGGAAGGTGCGCACGCCCGACAGCACCGGCAGCAGCAGCCCGCCAGTCAGCCCGAAGGAGTGGAACAGCGGCAGCGCGTTGAACACGATGTCAGTGGGATTGAAATCGACGACCGCGGCGAGCTGGCGACAGTTCGCGAGCAAGTTGGCATGGCTGAGCACCACGCCCTTCGGGGTGCCCTCGGAGCCCGACGTGAACAGCACGACCGCGGCGCTGTCCGGTGTGGCCTTCGTGCGGCGGCGGTGCGCAGCGCGCGGGTTCAGACTGCCGATTAAGCCGCGCAGCTTGTCCAGCATGGAAAGGTCACGGCGCACGTCCTCGAGGTAAATGAAGCGCACATGCGCATCGAGCGCCGCGACCAGCTCGTGCAGCCGCGCCACCTCGACGAACCGGCGTGACGAGATCACGATCCGCAGCTGCGCGGTTCGGCAGGCTGAGGCCAGCGCCTGCGCACCCGTGGTGAAGTTCAGCATCGCTGGCACTCGCCCTTCCGCCTGCAGGGCGAAGAACGTCGCGGCCGCGGCGGTAGCATTCGGCAGCAAGACGCCGACGCGCTCGCCTTCGGCCGCATGGCGGCGCAGTGCGCTGCCCAGCGCGAAGCTGCCGATAATGAGGCGGCGGTAGCTCAGCGGCCGCCGCTCGATATCCTCCAGGATCGGCGCACGCGCGCCGTTGACGATGCGCGCGTCGCACAGTGCCTCGAACAGCGTCTCGTGCCGCGCCGAGGTCTCAAAGACCACCTCGGTCATCACGTCGTACAGATGGCGGCCGATCGCGCGGCGCCGGGCGCGGCCCTTGAGCTCCGGATCGACGGCGACTGGGCGCGGCGGGAGGATACTGACGGTGATCTTGGGGAAGAGGCGCAGCCGCACCTTGCCCTTCAGGCGCGAGAACGGCGAATACTGCGCGCCGTCGATACGCACGGGTACGAGCGGCGCCTCGGCGCGGTCCGCCACCATGCCCGGCCCTTCGTAGATCTTCATCAAGGCGCCGGTCACAGTGATGCGGCCTTCCGGGAAGATGACGCATTTGTTGCCGGCCTGGACTGCGCGCACCAGCGCTTTCATCGCCAGCGGATTGGTCGGATCGACCGGGAACGCGTTCACGAGGCGCAGGAACGGTCGCACCCAGAAGCGCTGGGCGATGAAGGTGTTCACCGCGAACATCGGCCGGCCCGGCAGGAACGCGCCGAGGATCGCGGCGTCGAGGAACGAGGTGTGGTTGGGTACGACGAGGGCGCGGACGCCGGCGGCCTTGTAGTTCTCAAGCCCGCGGATCTCGACGCGGTAGGCGACGCGCAGCACCGCCCCGAGCAGCGCCTTCACAACCTCGTCGGGCAGCAGGCCGCAGATGTATAAGGCGACGCCGAGATTGATGACGGCCACCGTCAGGAAGATCTGCGGGATTGAGAAGTCGGCGGCGACCAGCGTCGCGATCGCGCCGGCGCCAATCACCATAAACAGCGCGTTGACGATGTTGTTGGCCGCGATCACGCGCGCGCGGTGGCTCTGCTCGCTGCGCTCCTGCAGCAGGGCGTAGAGCGGCACGATGAACACGCCGCCGCAGATCGCGATCAGCAGCAGGTCGGCGAGAATACGCCAGTGGCGCACTTCGCCGAGGAACTCGCCGAGACCAAGCATCGCCGAAGAGGGGGTGAGGCCCTGAGTCGCCGACCAGAGATCGAAGGCGAAGAGCGAGATGCCGAGCGCCCCGAAAGGCACGTGCTTGGCGCTCACCTCGCCGCGCAGCAGGCGGTTGCACAGCAGCGAGCCCAGCCCAATGCCGACCGAAAAGACGGTCAGGAGCAGGGTGACGATCTGCGGGTCGCCGCCCAGGCCGTCCTTCACAAGCGCTGGGACCTGCGAAAGAAACGTGGCGCCGAC
>DATAAP010000248.1:0-6849 GCA_036260035.1 Alphaproteobacteria bacterium
TCTCAATAGGACTTCGGCAGCCCGAGCGCCCGTTCGGCGATGTGGCACAGGATGAGCTGCGGGCTAACGGGCGCGATACGGCAGATCATCACCTCGCGCAGCAGGCGCTCGACGTCGAACTCACGTGCGTAGCCCATGCCACCATGGGTCATCACCGCGCGTGTGCAGGCATTGAAGCCGGCCTCTGCACCGAGATACTTCGCGGCGTTCGCCTCGGGCCCGCAGGGGCGGCCCTGGTCGTAGAGCCACGCCGCGCGCATGCAGGCGAGCCAGGCGGCGTCGAGCTCCATCCAGCTCTCCGCCAGCGGGTGCTGGATGCCCTGGTTCTGGCCGATCGGACGGCCGAAGACGACGCGTTCCTTCGCATACTTCACGGCACGATCGAGCGCATGTTGGCCGATCGCGACCGCCTCGACGCCGACAAGGATGCGCTCCGGGTTCAGGCCGTGCAGCAGATAGTCGAAGCCCTTGCCCTCTTCGCCGATGCAGTCCTCCTCGGGCACGCGCAGTCCGTCGATGAAGACCTGGTTCGAGTCGACCGCATGCCGGCCCATCTTGTGGATCAGACGCACCTCGACCTTGCTGCGGTCGAGATCCGTGAAGAACAGCGTGAGCCCGTCGACCGAGCGGCGGCACTGCTCGCGCGGCGTGGTGCGCGCCAGCAGCAGGATCTTGTCGGCGCTCTGCGCGGTCGAGGTCCATATCTTCTGGCCGTGCACGACATAGCCGCCCGGCGCCCTCTCGGCACGCGTCTTGAGCCGCCCCGTGTCGAGCCCGGCATCGGGCTCGGTCACGCCGAAGCAGGCGCGCATCTCCCCCTTGATCAGCGGCGGCAACCAGCGCCGCTTCTGGTCCGCCGTGCCATGCACCACGATCGGATGCGGGCCGAAGATGTTGATGTGCACCGATGACGCGGCGGCCATCGCGCCCGCCGACCCGGCGATGGCATGCATCATGATTGCCGCCTCGGTGACGCCGAGCGCGGCGCCGCCGTACTCCTCCGGCATGGCGATCCCGAGCCAGCCGCCCTCCGCGATGGCGCGGTGGAACTCCTTTGGAAATTCGCCGCTGTCGTCATGAGCGCGCCAGTAATCGTCGCCGAAGCCACCGCAGATGCGCTTGACGCCCTCGCGGATCGCGATCTGTTCGGACGTAAGGCCGAAATCCATGTCTCACGTCCCTGGCGCTTCGATGTCGCGCATGCGTTTCCTCCCGATCGGATCGCCGCCAGTCGGCAGCGTCATAAACGTTTAGAGGCTAGACCAATGAACGAGCAAGCGCCGAGGTCGCGTTTGCCGGGAATCGAATTGAACGTTTGGTCTACGGCAGGGCGAAGACAAAGAGTGCGTTGCCGCGGTTGGCACCGTAGAGCTCGGGCGCATAGCCTTCGAGCCAGCCGCCCCAGCCCGACGGCACGGCGACATACTGCTTGCCGCCGACGCTGTACGTCATCGGGCTGCCGTGGATGCCGCTGCCGGTCTGGAATTGCCAGAGCACGCGGCCGCTCCGCGCATCGAGCGCCACGACCTCGCCCGTCGCTAGCCCGGTGAAGACGAGTCCGCCGGCGGTCGCCAGCGTCGAGCCGAGCACGGGATGGGTCGTCGGCCATGCCCACACCTCCGCGCCGCTGACCGGGTCGAAGGCCTTGAGATGGCCTTTGCGCGTCGCCGGGTCGACTTTGGCGTCGCCGCCCCAATACGGCATGCTCTCGCGGAATTCGGTGCGGAATTTCCTGAAGGTCGCGCAGAGTTCCACCGTCGGTGTGTAGAGCAGGCCGGTCTGCCGGCTGTACGCCGCGTGCGGCCATTCCTTGGCGCCGGCCGGCCCGGGACAGATCCGTTCGCCCTGCTCGGTCGGGACCTTGCGCACGGTTACGCGGCCGGTCGTGCGGTCGATCTCGCCCCAATCGGCCGGGGCGAAGCGGGTCGCGTGGACGAGCTGTCCGTTCGTGCGGTCGAGCACGAACAGGTAGCCGTTCTTGTCGAAATGCGCGAGCAGCCGGCGGCCGTCGCGGTCGATCAGGATATTTTCGTTGACGCCGTCATAGTCCCATAGATCGTGCGGCGTGAACTGATAGTGCCATTTGAGCGCGCCGGTGTCGGGATCGAGTGCCACGACACTGCTGGTGTAGAGATTGGCGCCGGGGCGCACGTCGCCGTCGAAATCGGGCGACGGATTGCCCGTGCCCCAATAGGTCAGGTTGAGGTCGGGATCGTAAGTGCCGGTGATCCAGGCGGTGCCGCCGCCGCGCGCCCAGGCATCGCCGGACCAGGTCTCGCTTCCGGGCTCGCCCGGCTTCGGCACGGGATAGAAGCGCCACAGCGGACGTCCAGTCGCGATCTCGAAGGCATCGATGTGGCCGCGCACGCCGTATTCGGCGCCGGAGCTGCCGACCAGCACCTTGTCCTTGATTATCAGGGGCGCGAGCGTGGCGCTCTCGCCGGCGCGCGTATCGGCGAAAACGCGGTCCCACACGACCTTGCCGGTCGCCGCATCGAGCGCGATGAGATGCGCGTTGGCGGTTACGAATAGGACCCTCCCCTGTGCCACCGCGACACCGCGATTGACGTTGCCGCAGCACAGCGGAATATCGAAGGGCAGCGCGTGGTGATATTCCCAGAGAGGCTCGCCGGTCGCGGCGTCGATCGCCCACACATAACCATCGGAGCCGCTGATGAACATCACGCCATCAACGACGATGGGCGTCGCTTCGAAGGAATAGGTCGCAGGCGCCGGGATCAGGCCGATATGGCCGTACTGAAACACCCAGGCCGGGCGCAGGCTCGCGATGTTCCCGGTATTGATCTGGTCCAGTGCGCTGTAGCGCTGTCCGTCATAGGCGCCGTAATAGGTGAGCCAGTTGTGCGGCTCCGCGCGGGCGCGCACCAGACGCTCGCCCGTGACACGATCGGCGACCGGTGGCGCGCTGCCGCGCAGGCGCGCATTCAGCGATTGGAACGGCTTCGAATGCTCGGTCACCGGCAGCGGCGGCCGCTCCATCGAGCATTGTGCGAGGACGAATCCGGCGACCGCGGCCAGAGCAGCGCGGAATGCTTCTCGTCTCCGCATCAGGGCCTCTAGCGAGTCGGGCGCTGCTGTTCCGGCCGATCGAGGCGCGCCTCGGCCGGCGCCTCGCCGCGCACGATAATTAGGCCGAGCATGCCGCGGCCGACATGATCGCCGACCGGGCAACCGAACCAATAGAGCCCGGGCTGGTCCAGGGTGATCTGCGCAAGCCCGCCGTGGCCCGCAGGCAGTTCGAGCACCTGGCGCCCGCCGTTACTTGGAAGATAGGCGATGTGATAGGCCTGGTCGTAGTTGGAGAAGTGCAGCTCCACCGGCCCGCCGCGCGGCGCAACGAGGACCGCCGGCGTCCACAGCATGTGGTGCTTCGGCACGGTGATGTGCGTCCGCATGACCCCATCGGCGCCGGGTTCCAGATGTGCGAGGCCGCCCAGCGCGTAGAGTTCCGCGACCGTCGCCTTGTTGTTCGCGTCGAGCTCGGGCAGCTCGTTGACCAGCCGGGCGACA
Source organism: Alphaproteobacteria bacterium (assembly GCA_036260035.1). Taxonomy (GTDB): domain Bacteria; phylum Pseudomonadota; class Alphaproteobacteria; order CACIAM-22H2; family CACIAM-22H2; genus DATAAP01. The sequence goes on from DATAAP010000248.1 coordinate 3,532, forward strand.
GGCGGAGACAGCTCCGAGAGCACGCTCGGCCGCAGCATCCGGCCGTACTCGCAGCCACCGACGAGCAGGAGCGCAGCGGTCAGAGCAAAGCTGCGCAGGCGCCGGCGGCCCATTGCTGAAGCCGTGAGAGACCACATTCTGTACGTTGGATGTACAGATGCGGGTCGCGGTTCCTTAGTACCCCGAATGAATGTGGCCTAGCCGGTTGCGGGGCAGGAGGTTTCGACCGCAGCCGTTAAGGCGCCAGCGCCTTCACGAGCGCCGCGTTCATGCGACGCGCGAAGCCGGCTGGATCGGGCAGCGGGTCGCCCTCCGTGATGCGCGCTTGGTCGAGCAGCAGCCGCGCGATGTCGCCGAGGCGGTCGGCGGAGCCGGGCTTCGGCACCTCCGCTGCGAGCGCCTTCACGAGCGGATGGTCCGGATTGACCTCGAGGATTCGCTTCGATTGCTTGTCGAGCTGCTTGTGCTGGCGGAGCAGACGCTCGATGTGGATGTCGAGATCGTGCTCGTCGGCGACGAGGCAGACCGCGCTGTCGGTCAGGCGCTGCGATGCGCGCACGTCCTTGACCTCGTCCTTCAGCGAGAGTCGCAACAGGGCAATTAGCGCGCTGATATCCGCCGGCTGCGCCGCCTCTTCCTTCTTGGCTTCGCCCTCGGGCAGCGGGATTTTCGACAGATCGGCGCCCCCGCGTGTCACCGACTTGAACGGCTTGTCCTGATATTTGCCGACGGCGTTGATCCAGAATTCGTCGATCGGGTCGGTCAGTAGCAACACCTCGACGCCGCGCTTGGTGTAGCCTTCCAGCTGCGGGCTCGCCGCCAGCGATTTGGCGTCCTCGCCGGCGATATAGAAGATCGTCTCCTGCCCCTGCTTCATGCGACCGACATAGTCGGCGAGGCTCGTCCATTCATCAGGCTTGCTGGTAGTACGGAAGCGCGCCAGCGCCAGCAGCGTGTCGCGGTGCTCCGGATCCTCATAAAGGCCCTCCTTCAGCACCGGGCCGAAATTGCCCCAGAAGGACGCATAGTCGGTCGCATCGCCCTTCGCCTTCTTCTCCAGCTCCTGCAGAACCCGCTTGACCACGCCGGCGCGAATCAGCGCCAGCACCGGATTGTGCTGCAGCATCTCGCGGCTGACATTGAGCGGCAGGTCCTCGGAATCCACCACGCCGCGCAGGAAGCGCAGATAGCGGGGCAGCAGGTCGTCGGCGCGGTCGCTGATGAAGACCCGTTTCACATATAGCTTCACGCCGTGCTTGCGGTCCGGATGATAGAGATCGAAGGGCGGCGAGGACGGAATGTAGAGCAGGCTCGTGTACTCGATCTTGCCCTCTGCGCGCCAATGTAGGGTCAGCCAGGGTTCGTCGAAGCTGTGCGCAACATGCGCGTAGAACTCCTTGTGCTGCTCCTGGGTGACCTCGTTGCGCGGACGCATCCACAGTGCCGATGCGCGGTTGAGAGTCTCTTCCTTCTCGCCCAGCAGCACGATCGGCAGGGCGATGTGGTCCGAGTATTGGCGGACCGTCGCCCGCAGGGCGGTGGCGTCGAGGAACTCGTCTGCGTCAGCGCGCAAGTGAAGCACGATCTCGGTGCCGCGTCCGGCGCGCTCCGCCGGCGTGATCGTGTATTCGCCATTGCCGTCGGAGACCCAGCGCCAGGCCTCCGTCTCGCCAGCCTTGCGCGTGGTCACTTCAACGCGCTCGGCAACCATGAAGCTCGAATAAAAGCCGACGCCGAACTGGCCGATCAGCGCCATGTCCTTCTTGGCATCGCCGGTCAGGTTCTGCACGAATGCGGCCGTGCCGGAGCGCGCGATCGTCCCCAAATTCTCGACGAGGTCGTCATGGTTCATGCCGATTCCGTTATCGGCGACCGTCAGGGTGCGCGCGGCCTTGTTGACGGATAACGTGACGCGGAAATTCGCGCCGTCGTCGGTCAGTTCGGGGCGAGTTATGGCCTCGTAGCGCAGGCGGTCGCAGGCGTCGGAGGCGTTGGAGATCAGCTCGCGCAGGAAGATGCGGCGATCGCTGTACAGGGAGTGGGCGACGATATCGAGTAGCCGGCTGACTTCGGCCTGGAAGCTGCGTTTTTCTTGGGTTTCCACGGTCATTTCTCAGCACCCTGACTTGAAGGTTCGAGCCGTATATAGGGGCTGGACCAAGCCTGGCAAGCGCCCGCCGGATGCCAGCCATGATCGGGGGAACGGATCAATTAACGGCCCCTAAGGGCTTAGCCGTAAGGGCGCACCCACCAGTGCCTTTTAGGTCACGCCCTATGTCTAAACTCCGCTCGATCTCGATCCGTCTGATCGTCTCAATCGTCCTCACCGTCGCCGCCGCTTGCGTCTCGCTCGCTGCCTTCTTCCTGTCCCAGCAGGCAACCTGGTGGATGTCGCCCTCGAATGCGAAGTGCGCGGGCGCTAGGACAGCGTGACCGCAGCCATCGATGCCGAGACGCGCAACGTGCTGGGAATCGGGCACGTGATCGCTACCATCCCGGCGGTGCGGACGGCGATGAAGGCGGGCGACCGCGACACGCTGGTCGTGACCCTGCTCGACAGCCTGGAAGCGACCAAGCGCGAACTCGGCGTCTTGCCGGGGAAGAGCACGCTGGGGTCGGCCGAGTACAAGCTCGCTTTTGGTGGCACGCCGGTCCTCCGCCAGCAGCAGCTGGGTGGCCGTGACGTCGCGACCTATCTGGGGCAGATCCGCAACTTCTCGGGCGCCCCGGTGGCCGTGCTGGAGATCGTCGCGGATACAAAGGATTTCGCGGCGATCGAGGCGGATACGCGCTTCTATCTCGTGCTCGCCACGCTGGCCGTGGTGCTCGCCGCCGCGGTGCTGGGCTTCTTCCTTGCGCGCAGCCTGTCGAAGCCGGTCATTGCCCTCACCGGCGCCATGAACGCGCTGTCGGCCGGCAATATGAATGCGGAGATCCCGGGCAGCGGCCGCGCCGACGAGATCGGCACGATGGCCAAGGCCGTGGACGTGTTCAAGCGCAGCATGGTCGAAGCCGATCGCCTGCGCGCGGCACAGGAGCAGACGAAGCAGCACACGGAAGCGGAAAAGAAGGCGATGCTTGCCAACCTGGCCGATTCATTCGACGCGCAGGTGAAAGGCGTGGTCGACCGCGTCTCGGCCTCTGCCGAGGAGATGCAGGGCACGGCCCGCACGATGTCGAGCGCCGTGGAGGACGCGTCCAAGCGCTCCACCGCGGTGGCGGCGGCTTCGGAAGAGGCGTCAGCCAACGTTCAGACCGTCGCGTCCGCGGCGGAGGAGTTGTCTTCCTCGATCGCGGAGATCAATCGGCAAGTGGTGC